>JAFAEG010000077.1 GCA_023424095.1 Pseudomonadota bacterium
GCGTAGGTGCGTACGCCCTGGACGAACTCCGGCGACTGCAGCGCCAGGATGGCGCCATAGGCGATCATCCCCCGCGAAAGCTGGGCCGGATCGTAGGCGGCGCCGCGGCGGATCGCCGCCTGGATGGATTCGGCATCGGTGAAGCCGCCGGCCGGGATCGTCCCCACCTCGCGCATGAAGGCCACGTAGATGGAGGCGGCTTCGGCGACGCCCTCGTTCAGGCTGACGGCGGGCGGCGGCGGCGGCGGCGGCGTGGCGGCCTTGCGCGCGGCCTTTTCTGCCTTGGGTCGCTCCACCGGGGCTTGCGAGACGTGTCCGAACGGCGCGGACAGGCCGATCACCAGCCCGCCCAGGATCACGAGGAAAAGCGCCGCCTTCATCACGCTCGCCTTAGCGCATGCCGGCTTCGGCTGCGTGAAAGGCGATGGTTAATGCGCCAGCGCTATTCCGCCGCCACCGGCACGGCGTCGCTCGCCGCCTCGATCTCGGCCGCTTTGGCTTCGACCAGTTTCACGATGTGGTCGATCATGCCGGCATCCTGGACGTGGTGGTCGGTGACGCCGGAGAGATAGACCATATGCTTGCCGTTGCCGCCGCCGGTGACGCCGATGTCGGTCTCCCGCGCTTCGCCGGGGCCGTTGACGACGCAGCCGAGCACCGAGAGGCTCATCGGCGTGCGGATGTGCTGGAGCCGTTCTTCCAGCGCCTGCACGGTGCGGATGACGTCGAAGCCCTGCCGCGCGCAGCTTGGGCAGGAGATGACCCGGACGCCGCGGTTGCGGATGCCGAGCGCCTTGAGGATTTCGAAGCCGACGCGGACTTCCTCCTCCGGCTCGGCGGAGAGGGAGACGCGGATCGTGTCACCGATGCCGTACCAGAGCAGGCTGCCGATCCCGATCGCGCTCTTCACCGTGCCGCCGACGAAACCGCCCGCCTCGGTGATGCCGAGGTGGAGCGGGCAATCGACCTGTTCCGCGAGCTGCTGATAAGCGGCGACGGCGAGGAACAGATCGCTCGCCTTCACCGCGACCTTGAATTCGTGGAAGTCGCGATCCTGCAGCAATTTGATGTGATCGAGCGCGGATTCGACCAGGGCCTCCGGGCAGGGCTCGCCATATTTTTCGAGCAGATCCTTTTCGAGGCTGCCCGCATTCACGCCGATGCGGATCGCGCAGCCATTGGCCTTGGCGGCGTTGACCACTTCGTTCACCCGTTCGGCGCTGCCGATATTGCCGGGATTGATGCGCAGGCAGGCGGCGCCCGCGTCGGCGGCTTCCAGCGCGCGCTTATAGTGGAAATGGATGTCGGCGACGATCGGTACGCGCGCGGCGCGGACGATCTGTTTCAGGGCGGCGGTGCTTTCGACGTCCGGGCAGGAGACGCGGATGATGTCGACGCCCGCATCCTCGCAGCGGCGGATCTGGTCGATCGTCGCCTTGGGGTCGCTGGTCGGCGTGTTGGTCATCGTCTGCACGGTGACGGGCGCGTCGCCGCCGACCGGGACATTGCCGACCATGATCTGCCGGGAGGCGCGGCGGTGAATGTCTCTCCAGGGGCGTACGGACATGGGGCCTCTTGTAGCAGGCGGCTGGGCAAGCGGAAACGCCGCCGATGCGCCGCCCACATAGGGGCTTTGCCTGACAATTGCAGTGGCCGTCGCGCGGCCGGAAGGTTCCTGAGGTGCTGAAGGTTCACACCCCCTGGCGAAAAAAGCATGGGAACCTTCCGCAGCACCTTTGCGCGCGCGGCGCAGCGCCGCTTCCGCCCGCCGCAGTTCCGCCGCGAAGCCATAAGCGGCACTGAGCGCGCGCGAGAAGGAGGCACCGTCGGGGCGATGGTACAGGCGCGCCGCGCTCTGCCGGGTGCGACCGACCAGCGCGGCGGCGCGGCCGGCATGGCCGGTCAGGGCGATGGCGGCGACGTAACGACGCTGGACGGCGGGGCTCCAGCCGTCCTTGCGGGCGCGGACCCGGACGGGGGTGAAGCAGGTGGGCGACGCGGGATCGCGGGTGGCGGCCTCGAGCAGAGCAAGGCGTTCTGTGGTGTGCTGGTCCATCCACGAGGATAAATCAGCCGCAATCCTATCGTGCAAGCGCTCGTGTCTTGCCCGGCTAATACGCTCGCGCTAGCCTGTTCCCATGGTTCGCAAACTGCTTCTCGCGCTCGCCCTCGCCATGCCGGTCGCGGCCGCGGCGCAGCCACCGCAGCCCCCTGCCGCGCCGCAACCCGCCTTGCTGGAACGGCCGCATGCCATCGTTGCGATCGGCGGGGAAAGCAGCATCGAGGTGGCGAGCGGGGAGGCTGAGCCGGGGCGGGCGCTGACGGTCGATACGCCCGTCCGCATCGCCAGCAACACCAAGACCTTCGTGGCCGCGACCCTGTTGCGGCTTTGGGAACAGGGGCGGATCGATCTCGACGCGCCGATCGGGCCGTTGCTGACCCCGGCGCTCGACGCTTTGCTGCGCGCCGACGGCTTCGACACCGGCCTGATCAGCGTCCGCCAGGTTATGAGCCACAGCGCCGGTTTCTACGATCATGGCGGCGACCCGCGCTTCATCGCAATGGTGCAGGCCGATCCGACCCACGTCTTCACCCGCGAGGAACTGGTGCGGCTGTCGATGCAATGGGCCGATCCGCAAAGCCCGCCGGGGACGGAATTCCGCTATTCCGACACCGGCTACATCTTGCTCGGCGATATAATCGAACGGGTGACGGGCCAGAATCTGGCGGTGGCGGTGTGCGAGCAATTGCGGCTCGACCGGCTGGGCCTGGGCTCGACCTGGTGGGAACGGTTCGAGCAGGCGCCGGCGGGCGCCCCGGCACGGGCGCGGCAATTTCTGGGCGAGACGGATGCGACCGGCTTCGACGTCAGCATGGATCTTTATGGCGGCGGGGGGCTGCTGATGTCGGCGCGCGATCTCGCGACCTTCTTCCAGGCTTTGTTCGAAGGCCGGGTGTTCGACCGGCCGGAAACCTTGCGCGAGATGCTGTGGCAGGGGCCGCATCGCAATGCGCATGTCTACCGGCTCGGCATTTTCGTGAAGCGCGCGGGCGAGCGCGATTATTACTGGCACAGCGGTTTCTGGGGGACGATGGCCTATTACGATCCGCAGAACCGGGTGGCGATTGCAGGGATTACCACCAATCAGGACGGCTACCGGGCCCTGCTCGGCCAGGTCGAATCGTTGATCGGCATTCCGCCCGCGCCGCCGCGGGCCGCGTCAGGAAACTAGCTCCGGCCGATAATGCCGCACCGCGGCGACCAGAGCGTCGATCTTCCGGTCGTAGAAGGTCGCGTTGATCCCGAATTTGCCGCCGGAGCGGCGCCCGAAACGCGCGATCCGCTGGATGCCGGCGCGCAGCACCGACAGGCTTTCGATATCGTCCCAGGGGACGGTCTCCTTCGCGCTCAGCCGCGACCAGATGCCGTGCTGGTCGATCCGCGCCTGGACAGTGTCGCTGAGTGCGACTTTGACGAAATAGCTGGCCGCCAACAGGCAGATGATGACGATGGCCCAGCCGAATGCGGGATATTCGCCGCTGTTGGTGGGGATCACGCCCGCGACGGCGAGGCCGAGGATGGAGAGCAAGGCGGTCGCCACCGCCAGCGCCAGATGGACGGGTTTGCTGTTCCGCGCTTCGTAGATCATGCCGAAGGTCCCCCTTCGATCCCCTTCATACCAAAATGGCGGCGATGCGCCAAACCAGCGGGTCAGAGCGCGCGGGTCATGAACAGGCTGAACGGGTCGTCGCGCGGATAATCGGCGAAGGCGTCGCATTCGATGAAATCGTTCCGCCGGTAGAGCGCGATGGCGGCATCGAAGACCGGCGCGCGGCCAGTCTCCAGGCTGAGCCGCCGGTAACCGCGCCGCTGTGCTTCGGCGACGATATGGCGGAGCATCGCCGCCCCCGCGCCGCGGCCGCGCCAGGCAGGCGCCGCGCGCATCGACTTGATCTCGCCATGCCGGTCGTCGAGCCGCTTCAGGGCGCCGCAACCCGCCAGCTGGTCGCCGTCCCAGATCGACCAGAAGGTCATGTCGGGTTCGCGCAGCCGCTCGGCGGGCATCGCGTGGACGCTGCAGGCCGGGGAGAATGCGCGCATTTCGAGCAGATGCGCGTCGAGCAAGGCGAGCACCGCCGGGTCCGTCAGATCGTCTTCGCGGATCGTGAAAGCCATGGCTCACGATAACCGCCCCGCCGGCGTTCATCCATGCCCGTGCGTCCGTCCCGGGGCGGGACAGGGGCGCGGTTAACCCTGTCCGTCCATGGGCTGGCGAGAGCAGCAGGCGTATGGCGCGCGCGATGAATATGCCGCCTCATCTGCTGCCGCCGATCGCCCGTCATTACGGTCTGGACTGGCTACGGATCGGCGCCTTCATGCTGCTTATCCTCCACCATATTGGCCGCGCCTTCTCGCCCGGGACCTGGCTGGTGAAGCTCGACTCGATCGACTGGCTGAACGTGCCGATGCTGTTGCTGACGCCGTGGCGGCTGGCCTTGCTGTTCCTGATCGCCGGCTTCGCGAGCCGGGCGCTGCTGGCCCGGACGGGGCTTGGCGGCTTCCTGCGCGAGCGCTCGGCGCGGCTGCTGCTGCCTTTGCTCGTGGCGATGGTGCTGATCATCCCGCCGCAAAGCTGGATCAATTTGGTGCTGAACCACGATTATCCGCACGGCTTCTGGCATTTCATCGCGCATGACCAATTCGCCTTCCGGGCGGTCGCCGGCGTGACCCAGCCGGGCTGGGAGCATCTGTGGTTCGTCGCTTATCTGTTCGCCTACACGATCGCCTTGTGCGCGGGGATCGCCTTCATCCCCGAGCGCTGGAAGGCGCGCGGCGCGGCGGCGATCGGCTGGCTGTTGCAGGGCCGGCGGCTGCTTTGGGCGCCCTTGCTCTATTTCGTTCCGGTGCGCGTCGCCGTCGCCTTTACTTTGGGGGAATCGCACGGCCTGTTCGACGACTGGTTGAGCGACGTCATGTATCTGCCCTGCTTCCTGCTGGGCTTCGCGCTGGCCGGACAGGCCGGGCTCTGGCCGGCGGTGGCGCGCTGCTGGAAGGCCGCGCTGGGCGTCGCACTCGCGGCTTATGCTGTGCTGCTGGGGATCGAGCTGGCTTATGCCGATGCGGCGCGGCTGCCGCATCTGTGGGCGATCGTCGATCGCGCCGCGATGGGGGCGATGCTGTGGGCGATGCTGATCCCGCTGCTGCGCCTCGCCGACACGTTGCTGAACCGCGATCATCCGATGCGGGCGCGGCTGAGCGAGGCGGTCTTCCCCTTCTACATCATCCACCAGACGTTGATCGTGGTGATCGCCTTCGCCTTGCTGCCGCGCGGCCTGTCGAGCGGGGCGGAGTTCATCGTCCTGCTCTGCGGGACGGTGGCGGGCTGCTGGCTGTTCTACCGGCTGGGCGATCTGGTGCCGCCGATCCGGCCGCTGATCGGGCTGAAGGCGCGGGCCCGCCGCAACCCCCAGCCCGAGCCCGCGCTCAGCGCATAAGCATCAGCAGCACGCCGCCGAAGATCGCGGTGGCGCTGCCGATGATCAGCGCCAGTCTGTTCCGGGGGCTCAGCTTTCCGGGCATCATCATTCGCTCTCCTTCTTCGGCCGCCCGCGAGGGCGCTGTTCGGGCGGGGCGACTTTGACCCCGCGCCGCGCCAGCGCCTCGCGTAGCAGCACTTCGATCTCGGCGTTCACGCTGCGGAACTCCGCCGCGGCGCAGCGTTCCAGCTGCTGCCACAAAGCCGGTTCGATCCTCAGCGCGAACGCCTTCTTCTGGTCAGGCATTATGCCCTCCCGCCTTACTGGTAGAGCGTTCCGGCGTTCACCACCGGCTGCGCTTCACGCTCGCCGCACAGCACGACCATCAGGTTGGAGACCATCGTCGCGCGGCGCTCGTCATCCAGCTCGACGACATTGTTGTCGGAGAGCTTGGCAAGCGCCATCTGCACCATGCCGACCGCGCCTTCGACCAGCATCGCGCGGGCCGCGACCACCGCATGGGCCTGCTGACGGCGAAGCATCGCGCCGGCGATCTCCTGCGCATAAGCCAGGTGGGTGAGGCCGCATTCGTCGACGGTGATGCCGGCCACCTTCAGCCGCTCGATCAGCTCCTCGCGAAGCGCCGCGTTGACGATCTCGTGGCTGCCGCGCAGCGTTACTTCTTCCTGATGATCGAGGTCGTCATAGGCGTAGCGCGAGCCGATGGAGCGCACCGCGGCCTCGGTCTGCACGACCACGAACGCCTTGTAGTCGTCGATGTCGAACAGGGCCTGGGCGGTATCGGTGACGCGCCAGACGATCTGGGCCGCGATCTCGATCGGGTTGCCGCGCAGATCGTTCACCTTCAGCCGCTCCGAAACCATGTTGTTCGAGCGGACCGAGACCTTGGTGCGGATCAGCCAGGGGAGAACCCAGCGCAGGCCGGTCTGCCGGTCGGTGCCGCGATAATCGCCGAACAAGGTGATCGCCGCGCCCTGATTGGGCTGCAGCATGTAGAAGCCGCACATGATGACCAACGCGGCCAGACCGCCGGCGGCGGCGATCAGGACGCCAGCCAGCTTCATGCCGCCGGCGGCCAGGCTGATTCCCCAGCCGGCCAGACCGAGCGCGACCAGCACGACGAGCAGCATCAGATAGCCGCTGCTGGTGGTGGCCCGGGTTTCGTTGCTGGTGTTCAAACTCCCGCTTTGGGCAATGCGTTCGGCCATATCTTCCTCCATGATCTAATTATGATATCATATTTATATGATTCGCGAGCGACTGGCAAGAGCCCGCTTTCGCCCGCCCCCGCGACCGCCTATGAGCCGTCGGCGATGGAGATGTGCCGATGCTCGCGCGTTTGCTGCTGGTCCTGGCCGGAGTTTTGCTGATGAGTTCACCCGCGACCGCAGAGCAAGCCGAGCGCCCCGCCTGGCGCCTGGTCATCCACGGCGGCGCCGGCGTGATCCAGCGCGAGCGGCTGACCCCCGCGCAGGACGCCGCGATCCGTGCGGCTCTGGACCAGGCGCTGCAGGCCGGATCGGCGGTGCTGGAGCGCGGCGGCAGCGCGCTGGACGCGGTCGAGACGGCGGTGAAGATCCTGGAGGATGACCCCAATTTCAACGCCGGGCGCGGTGCCGTCTTCACCTACGAGGGCAGCATCGAGCATGATGCGGCGATCATGGACGGGCGCGATCGCCGCGCCGGGGCGATCACCGGATCGACCCACACCCGCCATCCGGTCACGCTCGCGCGGCGGGTGATGGAGAACTCACCCCACGTCTTCCTGCGCGGGCTGGGCGCCGATCAATTCTCGACCGAGCAGGGGCTCGAGCAGGTTCCGAATGAATGGTTCCACACGCCCGAGCGGCGGCGGCAGTGGGAGGAATTCCGCGCCCGGCCGGCTGCGGAGGCGTTCGACATCGACCTCAAATATGGCACGGTCGGCGCGGTGGCGCTGGACCAGGACGGCAATGTCGCCGCCGCCACCTCGACCGGCGGGCTGACCGGCAAGCGCTGGGGCCGGATCGGCGATTCGCCGATCATCGGCGCGGGCACCTATGCCGACAACCGCGCCTGCGCGGTGTCGGCGACGGGGGCGGGCGAATTCTTTATCCGCCTCGGGGTCGCGCACGAAATATGCACGAGACTGCGGATTGAGGAGAGTCAACGGCGTTCCGCAGAGGAGCGGCGTCTCAACCCGATGGTTGGGCAAGGTCAGGGCGGTGACATGGTCATGGCGCAAGTGCGCCGGGCGCCCCTGTCTCAGTCCGATGTGCAAGCGATTGTCGATGACGTGATGGACGAACTTCGTGCGCTCGGCGGCACGGGCGGCGTGATTGTCGCCACGCCCGACGGGCACGGCATCTACAGCTTCAACACGCCCGGCATGTATCGCGGCCAGGCGAGCCCGGCCGGGCGCAGCGTGGCGATTTACGGAGACGAATGACGATGCGGCGTTTGCTGATCCTGTTCGCGGGCCTGTTCGCGCTCGCCCCTGCCCCGGCCGCCGCCTGGTGGGATTATGGCCACAAGACCATCGCCAGCATCGCGATGACGGAGGTTTCCCCGAGCACCCGCGCGCAGATCGTGCAGCTGCTGCGCAATGCGCGCCAGCTCGAGACGCCCAATTGCCCGGCGGCGACGATCGAGGATGCGAGCGTCTGGCCCGACTGCATCCGCGCCCAAGGCGACCGTTTCAGCTACACCGCGACCTGGCACTATCAGAACGTCAACATCTGCCGCCCGTTCGACATGCGGACCCCCTGCCGCGACGGCAATTGCGTGTCGGCGCAGGTCGAGCGGCATCTGCGGCTGCTGAAGGATCACAGCCTGCCGGCCCGCGAGCGGCTCGCCTCCCTGGCCTTCCTGACCCACTTCGTCGGCGACATGCACCAGCCGATGCACAGCGGTGACCGCGCCGATCGCGGCGGCAACGGCTTCGCCGCTTTCTACAGCCGCATCCGGACCAACCTCCATTCGCTCTGGGACGGCTATCTGGCCGAACGGGCGATCACCACGCCGCAAGCCGACGCGCGCGGCATCATGGCTGAATATGGCGGCGACCGGGAGACGATCCGCGGCGGGACGGTGGCCGAATGGGCGGAGGAAGCCTGGGGCGTCAGCCGCCGCTTCGCCTATGGCACGATGCTGCAGGATCCGTGCGCGGAAGTGCCGAGCGAGCCGCCCGTGCTCAGCCAGGCGCAGATCGCCGAACTGATCCCCGTGGTGCGCACGCAGATCGCGCGCGGAGGCTACCGGCTGGCGCGCCTGCTGGACGAAGCCTTCGCGCCGCAGCCCGCCTCGGCTCCCCGGCGCCCGTGGCGGCGCACCGCGCAGTGATCCTGAATTTGTCTCGCTGACGCGAGACCGGCACCGGCCCGCACCCCCACCCGGCCTCCCAACAGCATATCCTGGAATGGGAGGCCGGGTGGGGGTGCGGGCCGGTGCCGACTAACCAGACGAACGAGCCCGCCGGCAATCCTCGACCACTCGGGCCAGTTCGGGCCAGGCGGGGACGACGAGCGTGCCGACGCGCGGCGCCTCGATCGCGTAGCGGCCGCGGCTGAAGGCCATCGCGTCCAGAATCGCGTCATTTTCGTCGACCGGCACGGACAGGCCGGCGGCAAGCGCATTGCCGGTCATCTGCTTCATCGTCGCGCTGGTGCGGACGGTGATCGACCCGGCGGTCGCGCCGTGGCGAAACAAAGCGATATTGCCGTGATTGGTGCAGGCCACCTCAAACACCGGCGCCCCGCGCGGGCCGAAGGTGGCGCGGCTGCGGGCGTTGCTGGCGGTACGGTGATAGGTCCAGCCGCCGGGGGACAGCGGCGCATTGGCCCAGTCCGTCGCGGGGGCATTGGCGTCGGGCTGCACCGCGGCCGCCTGCGTCGCGGCCAGAGCCAGCGCCCCGGCGGCAACGAGGAAAGCGCCGGCCCGGGTCATTGCTTGGGCGGCGCGCTGTTGGCGGCCGGAGCCGGGGCGGCGCCGACATTGCCCGTCGCGGCGGGAGCCGCATCGGGCGCAGGAGCGGCGCTGTTGCCGGTCGCGGCGCCTTCGGCGGTGGTCGTCGGCAGCGGCGTCGCGGTCTGGCAGCTGCGCAGATAATCGGCGACCAAAGGATTGGCCGGGAGGATCAACGGCGCGGTGTCGCCGAGCGCGATCACAAGGACTTCGCCTTGCGCCGCGATCGCGGCGGCGAGCGGGCTGGTCAGCTGAATCTCGGCGCGCAGCATCGGCACGGCGCCGCTGGTGGGGGTCACCGCGAGCCGCTCGCTCACATCGCCGCGCTCCACCACCATTTCGGGCAGCGGCCCGGCCGGGGCGCCACCATGACGCTGCAGCCAGACGGCGCGGTTGCCGGAGCAGAGCAGGCTGAACAGGGGCTCGGTGCCCATCGGCCCGAATTCGAGCGCCTGCACATTTTCCTGGAGCGAGGCGCGCCACTGGCCAATTGCCGGCTCGCGATCATCATCTTCGGGCAGGCCGACACTGCCGACCTGATTGTAACCGGTGTTGCTGTCGGGCGCGATCAGCGCGGCTTCTTCGGAACGGGCGCAGCCGGCGAGGGCCAGCACGGCGAGGATCGGAATGATGCGGGTCATAAACAGGCTATGAAGGAAAGCGGCCGGAGAGGAAAGGCGGGTTAGGCCGCGGGTGCGGCGAGCGCGGCTTTCATTGGCCGGTCGCCGCAGCAAGCGCGGCTTTCATTGGCCGGTCGCCGCAGCAAGCGCGGCTTGTAGCCAGTCCGGCCGCAGGGCGTCGCCCAGATCGTCGACGCGGCGATGTTCCACCGCGAGACCGAGCTCCGGGTAGAGGATGCGGGTGCGGGGGCCGGCTTCGGTGGCGGGCACGACGACCAGCCGGCGATTGACCTTCTGCCGCCAGTTCATCCGCGCCGTATTCTCCTGGCCGACATAGCAGCCCTTCTCGAAGCTCACCCCGTTCAGCTCGGCGGCATTGCATTCGAGCCAGAGTGTCTTGTCCTGACCCAACTCCGCCGCGCCCTCGGTGACACCCAAGCGCAGGCGGTGCTCAAGCCAGCCGGTCGCGGCTTCGTCGGCGGAAGCGAGCCAGCGGTGACCGAGTTCGGGGAGACGGGGATCGCACGGCCCATCGCCCGCCAATGCCCAATGCACGGCCAAAGCGGGCTCCGTCTCGATCGTGATGGCGCGGCGCAGGCGGTAAAGCTTCAGCCGCTTCGCCAGCGCCTCGGCCTGCTCCGCCTCGCAATCGATCAGCACATCGTCGCCGTCCGCCCACAGGATGAAGTCGAACAGGGCCTTGCCCTGCGCGGTCAGCAAGGCGGCCCAGACCGGCCGTTCGGGCGCGATGGCCGCCGTATCGTTGGTGACCAGGCCCTGCAGGAAGCCGCGCACATCCTCCCCGGACAGACGGATGAGGGCGCGATCAGTGAGGGTGGTGGCGGGCATAAGGGTTACTTAGGGCGGCCCTGCCCTCCCTCCAACCGTCACCCCGAACTTGTTTCAGGGTCCATCTTCGGGCAGCGCAGCCGCGTCGAAATGGATGCTGAAACGAGTTCAGCATGACGTTCCCTGGAAGCATGATGACCGACACGATCACGATCCGCCGCCCCGACGACTGGCATGTCCATTTGCGCGACGGCGCGATGCTGGAAGCGGTCGCGGCCTATACGGCGCGGCAGTTCGCGCGGGCGATCGTGATGCCGAATCTGGCGCCGCCGGTGACCACGATCGCGGCGGCGAAGGCCTATCGCGACCGCATCATGGCGGCGCTGCCCGGGGACGCGGCCTTCACGCCGCTGATGACCTGCTATCTGACCGACGATGCCGATGCCGACGAGATTGCGCGCGGCCATGGCGAGGGCGTGTTCACCGCAGCCAAGCTTTATCCCGCCAACGCCACCACCAACAGCGCGCACGGCGTCACCGATGTGCGGAACATCATGACGGTGCTGGAGCGGATGCAGGACATTGGCATGCCGTTGCTGGTTCATGGCGAGGTGACCGACCCGCAAGTCGACGTGTTCGACCGCGAGGCGGTGTTCGTCGAACGCATCTTGGCGCCGCTGGTCCGCGACCTGCCCGGACTGAAGATCGTCTTCGAGCATATCACCACGGCAGAGGCGGTCGCGTTCGTGGAAGGATCGGGTCCGCAGATCGCCGCGACGGTCACGCCGCAGCATCTGATCATCAACCGCAATGCCTTGTTTGCCGGGGGGCTGCGGCCGCACTTTTATTGCCTGCCGGTGGTGAAGCGCGAGCGGCACCGGCTGGCGGTGCGCAAGGCTGCGACTTCGGGCTCGCCCAAATTCTTCCTCGGCACCGACAGCGCCCCGCACGCGATCGAGAAGAAGGAGCAGGATTGCGGCTGCGCCGGCATCTTCAACGCGCCTTACGCGCTGGAAACCTATGTCGAGGTGTTCGACGAGGACGGTGCGCTCGCCCATTTCGAGGGCTTCGCGTCGGTGCACGGGCCCAATTTCTATGGCCTGCCGCTCAATGAGGAGCGCGTCACCCTCCGGCGGGCGGAAACGAAAGTGCCGGCAAGCCTTCCGGCCGCCGGCACTCGGATCGTTCCGTTCAAGTCAGGCGAAACGCTCGCCTGGACCTTCGAAGGCTAGAAAGGCAGCCAGCGATTGCGCTCGCTGAAGCGCAGATAATTGGCGTTCACGCCGAGCCGCACGCCGACACCCAGACGGATCGGAATCAGCACCACGTCGCCGCGGCGTAGATAGGTCGCGGTGAAGCCGCCAACGAAATAAGCGCGGCCCTCGCCGCCCACGTAGCGGCGGAAGATCTGCTGCGAATCGCGCAGATTGTAGACCAGGATGAAGACCTTGCTGGCGTCGGCGCCGACGTCGAAGCCGACCGACGGCCCGCGCCAATAGACGGTGCGGTCGCCGTCCAGCCGGTGGCGCATCACGCCGGAGCCCCAGCGCGCGCCGAGGATGAAGGCGCCGCTGGCTTCCTCGCCGGCGATATAGGCGATCGGCTCGCCCTGATCCTTCAAAATGTCCTCGATGATCCCGGCCAGCCCTTCGGCGCCGTCGCCGAACACGCCAGTGGCGGCGGAGAAGATGTCCTCCCGCGGCACCGTCGCCGAAGCCTGGGTGGTCGCGGTGGTGGTCATCTCGCCGCTGAAGCCGGGGATCGCGCTGCCCTGCGCGGGCGTCTGCGCCTCGACCGGGGCCTCGATCGGCGCCCACTCGCTCTGGCTGCCTTGCGGCTCATATTGCGGCTCGGGCCGGGGCGTCTCGACCGGCTGCCATTCGTCCACTTCCTCGGGCTGCCAGGCGGCACCGGTATCGGGATCGACCGGCGCGATCTGGGCGAAGGCGGCCGTGGGCGCGGCAAAGGCCAGAGCGGCGAAGGCAGCGAAACGGACGAGCGTCTGTCTCATGACGTAGGGAACCCCCGGGACTATAAACACAAAGATACGAGCATCGACGGGAACATTTCTTTGCTTTCAAGTCGATGAACGAGCGCCGAGGCGAGTCGCTTTCGCGCCGAGGCGAGTCCGTGGGGCGGCGAACACCGCCTTCGCGAGACAATTGAACCGCGGCCTTTTTGATTGGACGCACGGTTGAACCGCGCGATTGCCATGCCTATAGGCGTCCCTCCAAGCCGGCCCGGAGACGTGGGTGAGTGGCTGAAACCAACGCTTTGCTAAAGCGTCATACGGGAAACTGTATCGAGGGTTCGAATCCCTCCGTCTCCGCCACCTGCCGATTGGATTGGTTAGATAATAATCAAATTCAGGCTGCCGTTGCCAGCAAGGCCACCTAAACGGCCAGCCATAGCGAGAAGCCGTGCCCGCTCATGGTATGACGCGACTGCTTCCGGGCCGATTCCAAAGACGCGCACTCAGCTCGCCCCATCAGGGCGGTCAATTCGTGGAAGCAGCCTTCGGCATTCAGGCCGCCGGGATGAGACACTCCACCAATTGCCCAAAAGGCGGTGATGGTCGCTATCAGCATCCCGGACGGCCCACGTCTTGGACTTATCGGTCTCGGCGGCCGCTGCGCTCCTGCCGCTGCCGATCCCGCTCACGCTGCCGACGCTCGCGCTCAATGATATCAGCGCGCGTGACGTTGAAAACGAACTGATGATCCTCACCGTTATAGCTGACGTTGACGGTCACTTGTTGCGGCCACCTGCTATGACCACGCGGAAGCGTCGCCAGCACAAACCGGCCCCCATAGCTGTCCTCGGGATCGATCGTCGTCGTCTGCACAATCTCGTCGCCAAGCATGCTGAGCGTCTGGTCGAGCTGATTCTGAATGTTGGCGACCGAATAGACAGTCCCGGCCGTAATCCCGGCCGCCGCAATCTGTCCGCCGACGCTGGGCCGGTGAATGACAGTTCGGTACGTTCCACGCGGCGTGTAGGTCGTCGCGGAATAGGTGTCCGTCCGGCTCGCCGCGGCCGCCGCGCTCAAGCCGCCGGCGAGAGCGGTCAAAGCCGTGGCCCAACCTGCGCGGCGCTCGGCTTGCTGCCGCAGGCGCTCGGCGGTGAGCACCATCACATCCTGACCGCCCACGCTGACGCGGATGTTCTCAGTCCCAAATTCGGCCGCACGATCTGACATGTTCAATACGGCCACGCCAAAGGTGAGCCGATTGTTTTCTAATCCGAGCGGGAACAGCTGTACCGCGCCCCGCTCCTGCTGAGACTCCACGGTAACGTTTCCCTGGCGAAAGCGCGTCGAACCCTCGGCGGCGCCGATTGGCTCGAAGATCATTCGACGCTGACCGAGTGCCGGCGTAGCGGTGACACAAAAAAAGACGGCGAGCGCCGTCACAAACTTTCTCATGATTTTCCCCCAAATCGACGTGCTTACCCCGACGTCGTGGCGATCGAGTAGTTCGGAACACTTTGCTTGTCGCCAAACTGGATTAGCTTAACGACAAGGTGTCAGTCGCTGCTGTCCATCGAAAGCCGCCAGCGGACGACAATCCTGGTCCGCAGCATCTCGCAGCTTGAGCCGGACGACAATTAGGCGGCCTGTTTCGCGCCCAGATTTGACCGGATTGACCACGCTCCCGCGATGCGACAGTAACGGCGGGTCAGTCGGGGGCGTCCAACATGCGGCAGGCTTCGTCCAGGGCGGTTTTCAGCTTTCTCGTCCACGATGTGTCGCGCATGCGCCGCACCTTCTTCGATCAGGCGCTCAGACCGCTGGGAATCACCCGCGCGCAATGGTGGGCGCTGGGCAATATTTCCCGCCATGCCGAGGAAGGCATGATCCAGACCGAGCTGGCCAAGGTGATGGAGACCGGCAAGGTCAGCGTCGGCGGGCTGATCGACCGGCTGGAGGAATCGGGCCTCGTCTATCGCAAGCTGGATCGCGCCGACCGGCGGGTGAAGCGCATCTTCGTCACCGCCAAGGGTCACGAGATCCTCGACCATATCGCCGTGGTCGGCGAGGCGCTCGACACCCTGGTCTTCGCCGATATCCCGGAAGCGGACGTGGCGGCCGCGGCCGAGGTGATCGCACGGGTGAAGCAGAATATCCGCGCCGCGCTGAAGACGAAGGCGGCGGCGGCGATCCTGGCCGGGAATGACATCGCGGCCTAGGCGCCCGCGGCGATGCAATATCGCGGTGGAACGGGGCGCCCTGCTGCGGCTAAGCGCCACTCATGTCCACCGCTCGCAATTCGATCGCCATTCCCTTCGCCGTCGGCTGCCTGGGCATCGCGCTGTTTTCGATCATGGATGCGGTGATGAAGCATCTGGTGCTGGAGATCGGCACCTATAACGCCCTGGTCTGGCGCAACGGCGCGGGGGCGCTGCTCGCCGGCGCATTCTTCCTGGGCACCCGCAACCGCTGGCCGGGCAAGGCCGTGATGCGCGTCCACCTTACCCGCGGCCTGGTCGCGACGGTGATGGCGGTCCTGTTCTTCTGGGGCCTGGGGCGGGTGCCGATGGCGCAGGCGATCGCCTTGGCCTTCATCGCGCCGCTGATCGCCCTGTTCCTCGCCGCCATCCTGCTTGGCGAGACGATCGAGCGGCGGGCAATCTTCGCCTCGTTGCTCGGGCTGGCCGGGGTCGTCGTGATCTTCGCCGGGCAGGCGCGGGCCGATCTGGGGCCGGAGGCGCTGGCCGGGTCGCTCGCCATCCTGCTCTCCGCCTGCCTCTACGCCTATAACATCATCCTGATGCGGCAGCAGGCGCAGGTCGCCGGGCCGATCGAAGTCGCCTTCTTCATGAGCGGGATCACCGCCCTCGTCCTGGCCCTGGCCGCGCCGGTGCTGGGCGAAGTGCCGGCGATGGAGCATTGGCCGATGATCCTGCTCGGCTCGGTGCTGGCCTTCGGCTCGCTGGTCATGCTCGCCTGGGCCTATGCCCGCGCGCAGGCGCAGCATCTCGCCCCGGTCGAATATACCAGCTTCATCTGGGCGGCCTTGCTCGGCTGGTTCATCTTCGCCGAGCCGGTCGGCTGGTTCACGCTTGCCGGCGCCGCGCTGATCGTGCTCGCCTGCCTGATCGCCGCCAGCCGCCGCCGCGCCCCCGATCCGGTGCCGCAAGCCGAAACGGGGGTGCCGGGATGAGCTTCGATGCCGGTCTCTACGCCTGGACGCAGGAAGCCCTGGAGCCGCTCGGCACGGTGACGATGCGGCGGATGATGGGCGGCGCCACGCTCTATCTGGACGGCATCGTCTTCGCCCTGATCGACGAGGCGGAATTGTGGTTCAAGGGCGATGCGGAAAGCGACGCGATCTGGGACGAAGCCGGCTGCGCGCGCTTCACCTTCACCGGCAAGGACGGCACGATCCACGAGATGAATTATCGCCGCGCCCCTTCGGACGTGCATGACGATGCGGAGGCGATGCAGCATTGGGCCGCCCTCGCCATCGAGGCCGGCCGGCGCGGCGCCGCGAAGAAGCGCCCGCGCCGGAAAACAGCGACCTGATCCGCACCGCTTGTGCTGGGCCGAAGGCGCTGATAATGGCCCGGTCCTTCCGGAAGCGTGCCGCTTTAGCTCAGCCGGTAGAGCACATCATTCGTAATGATGGGGTCAGGTGTTCGAGTCACCTAAGCGGCACCATTCCTTCTCCGCCAGAACCGCCTCCCGGATGCGCCGCGGCGCCTGTGCCCGGCTGCCGGAATGATCAGGCGGGCATCAGCACGCCGGCGTAGATCGGGTCTTCCAGCGCCTGGCCGGCGCCGCGGGCGACGCAGAGCAGGGGCTCTTCGGCGACCAGCACGGGGACTCCGGTGGACTGGGCCAGAGCTTCATCCAGCCGGTGCAGAAGCGCGCCGCCGCCGGTTAGCACGATGCCCTGATCGACCATGTCGGCGGACAGTTCGGGCGCGGTATTTTCGAGCGCGGACTGCACCGCCGCGAGGATCTGGCTCACTGGCTCGGCCAGCGCCTGCGCCACCTCCGCCTCGCTGATCACGATCTCCTGCGGCATTCCGGAGGCAAGATGCCGGCCCCGAATCAGCAGGGTGCGCGGCGCTCCGACCGGGGGCAAAGCGCTGCCAATCTCATGCTTGATCCGCTCCGCAGTCGCCTCTCCGATCAGCAGATTGTGCTTGCGCCGCACCGCGCTGGTGATGGCGTCGTCCATCTTGTCGCCGCCGATCCGGACCGACGTGCTGTAGGCCAGACCCTGAAGCGACAGCACCGCGACTTCGGTGGTGCCGCCGCCAATGTCGACCACCATCGCCCCGAGCGGCTCCGTCACCGGCAGGCCCGCGCCGATCGCGGCCGCCATCGGCTCCTCGATCAGCATGACGCTCTTGGCCCCGGCATTGTCGGCCGCCTGGCGGATGGCGCGGCGATCCACCGAGGTCGAGCCGGAGGGGATGCAGACCACCATCGCCGGCCGCCGCGGAAGCCGCGAGGGCCCGCCATGCGCCTGGTCGATGAAATATTTGATCATCTGCTCGGCCACTTCGAGATCGGCGATCACGCCGTCGCGCATCGGCCGGATGACCTGCACGCCGTCCGGGGTCTTGCCCATCATCAGCTTGGCGGCCCGCCCGACGGCCGCGACCCGGCGGATGCCGTCGGTCCATTGCAGCGCCACGACCGACGGCTCGTTCAGGACGATGCCACGGCCGCGCGCGTGGACGACGGTGTTCACCGTGCCCAGGTCGACAGCCAGGTCTTGGGACGAGCCCCAGGGAAAGCGAAAGAGAGACATGGGGAAGGAGTCCTAACGACCTCGGCCGGCAGACGGGTCCGGAGGCATATTGGATTATCGCATGAAGTTGTGCGCGAACGCAGCTTTATCTCATGTCCTGGGGAAGGAACCGCCGCAGCCGCGACTCTTGTCCGCAACGGGCGGAGCGCGGCAGAGCATGATCCGGCCGCGCCGGTCGCCCCCTAGGACGGATCGGCGGCGGGGAGCAAGAGGCGGTTGACCGCAGCCGCGCAATCCCGGCCTTCCCGAATCGCCCAGACCACGAGGCTCTGGCCGCGCCGCATGTCGCCGCAGGCGAAGACGCGCTCGCGGCTGGTGGCGTAGCTGCCGAAGTCAGCGCGAACGACATTTCGGTCCATCGCGATGCCGCCGGCTTCACCGTCGAAATTCGCGCCCGTGAAGCCTATTGCGAGCAGCACCAGATCGGCGCGAAGCTCGAAGCCGGAGTTCGGCGCGGCCTGCATCCGCCCGTCCACCCATTCGACCCGCTCGCAGCGCAGGCGCTCGACCCGGCCGTCGCCCTCGAAGGCGTTGGTGGTGATGGCGAAGTCCCGCTCGCAGCCTTCTTCCTGGCTTGAGGAGGTGCGCAGCTTCAGCGGCCAGAGCGGCCAGCTGAGCGCCTTGTCCTCGCGCGCCGGAGGCTGGGGCATGATCTCGAGCTGGGTGACCGACAGCGCGCCCTGCCGATTGGCGGTGCCGATGCAGTCGGAGCCGGTGTCGCCGCCGCCGATCACGACGACATGCTTGCCTGCCGCGCTGATCGTGCCACCGGGCGCGGCCCTGGCCTCCTCGTCGCCGGCGACGCGGCGGTTCTGCTGGGCGAGATAGTCCATGGCGAAATGGACGCCGGGCAGCTCGCGGCCGGGTACGGGCAGGTCGCGCGGCTGTTCGGCGCCGCCGGCGAGCACGACGATCTCATAATCGTCCAGCAGGCGGTCGATGCTGACGTCCCTGCCCACCTCGAAAGCGGTGTGGAACAGCACGCCTTCGCGCTCCATCTGGCCGACTCGGCGGTCGATCAATTGCTTGGCCAGCTTGAAGTCGGGAATGCCGTAGCGCAGCAGGCCGCCGATCCGGTCGGCTTTCTCGAACACCGTGCAATTGTGGCCCTGGCGGGCGAGCTGCTGGGCACAGGCGAGCCCCGCCGGGCCGGAGCCGACAATGGCGATTCGGCGGCCGGTGCCGCGCGGGGCCAGGCGCGGCGTCACCCAGCCTTCGCGGAAGGCGCGGTCGATAATCTCGCACTCGATCGACTTGATCGTCACCGGCACGTCCTCGAGATTCAACGTGCAGGCCGCTTCGCACGGCGCGGGGCAGACGCGGCCGGTGAATTCGGGGAAATTGTTGGTGGCGTGAAGCCGCTCGGCCGCGGCCCGCCAATCATCCGCAGTGACCAGATCGTTCCAGTCGGGGATCAGATTGTTCACCGGGCAGGCCGAGTGACAGAAGGGAATGCCGCAATCCATGCAGCGTTCGGCCTGCTTCGCCACCGCCGCCGGCGCGAGCGGCTCAACGAACTCGCCCCAGTCTTGCAGGCGCTCGGCGACCGGACGAGAGGCGCGGTCGGCGCGGTCGATCTGCAGGAAGCCGGTGGGATTGGTCATGGGCTTACTCCGCCGCCACGGCGAGCGCGGCGAGGGCGCGGCGATAATCGTGGGGCATGACCTGAACGAACGCCGCGAGCGCGCGCGGCCAATCGGCGAGGATGGCAGTGGCGCGCGGGGAATGGGTCAGATCGGCGTGATTGCTGACGAGCTGATGCAGAAGCTCGGCATCCTCGACCGGCTCCAGCGCGACCCCGGCGGGGTTGCAGCGCGCTGCCAACGCCCCGTCCGGATCCCAGACATAAGCGATGCCGCCCGACATGCCGGCCGCGAAATTGCGGCCGGTCTCGCCGAGCACGACGACCACGCCGCCGGTCATATATTCGCAGCCATGGTCGCCCGTGCCCTCGACCACGGCATGGGCGCCCGAATTGCGCACGGCGAAGCGCTCGCCGGCGATCCCGGCGAAATAGGCCTCGCCCGCGGTCGCGCCGTAGAGACAGGTGTTGCCGACGACGATGTTGACCGTCGGGTCGCGCGGCACGTCGGGCTGGCGGACGATCAGCCGGCCGCCGGAAAGGCCCTTGCCGGCATAATCATTGGCGTCGCCGACCAGCTCCATCGTCACGCCGCCGGCCAGGAAGGCGCCGAAGCTCTGACCGGCCGTGCCGGTCAGCCGGACATTGACGGAACCGGCGGGCAGCCCCTCCGCGCCGTGGCTTCGGGCAATCTCGCCGGAGAGATGCGCGCCGACGCTGCGATCGACATTGGTCACCGGCAGCTCGACATGAACCGGCAATTCGCCGCCCTGCACGGCCGCGATGACGTCCCGGTCGATCCCGGCGGACAGATTGTGGGCGAGGCCGCCGGCGAAGCGGATCGGTCCGTCGCCTTCGGGACGATGGAGCAGGCCGGAAAGGTCGACCCCCCGCGCCTTCACATGCGCGCCCGGCAAACGCTGTTCGAGCAGATCGGTGCGGCCGATCAGCTCGTCGAGGTGGCGAAGGCCGAGCCCGGCCATGATCTCGCGCAGCTCTTCGGCGACGAAGAAGAAGTAATTGATCACATGCTCGGGCTGGCCGGTGAAGCGGGCGCGCAGCCTCGGGTCCTGCGTGGCGATGCCGACCGGACAGGTGTTCAAATGGCATTTGCGCATCATCACGCACCCGGCGGCGATCAGCGGGGCGGTGGCGAAGCCGAATTCGTCGGCGCCGAGCAAGGCGGCGATGGCGACGTCGCGGCCCGTCCGCAAACCGCCATCGGCCTGCACCGTGACGCGGCCGCGCAGGCCGTTCAGCACCAAAGTCTGCTGGGTCTCCGCCAGGCCGATTTCCCAGGGCGAGCCGGCATGAGTCAGTGAGGTGAGCGGCGAAGCGCCGGTGCCGCCTTCATAGCCGGCGATGGTGATATGGTCGGCCAGGCATTTGGCGACCCCGGCCGCGACCGTGCCGACGCCGATTTCGGACACTAGTTTCACCGAGATGCGCGAGGCCGGGTTCACGTGGCGCAGATCGTGGATCAGCTGGGCCAGATCCTCGATCGAATAGATGTCGTGATGCGGCGGCGGCGAGATCAGGCCGACGCCGGGCGTCGAATGGCGGACGGCGGCGATCTGGGCATCGACCTTGTGGCCGGGAAGCTGGCCCCCTTCCCCCGGCTTGGCGCCCTGCGCGATCTTGATCTGCACGTCGTCGGCATTGACGAGATAATGAGCGGTGACGCCGAAGCGGCCGGAGGCGACCTGCTTGATCGCCGACCTCTGGTCGTTGCCGAAGCGCGCCGGCTCTTCGCCGCCTTCGCCGGTGTTCGATTTGCCGCCGATCCGGTTCATCGCCCGCGCCAAAGTCGTGTGCGCCTCGCGGCTGATCGAGCCGAAGCTCATCGCGCCGGTGGCGAAGCGCTTCACGATCTCCGACGCGGGCTCGACCTCTACCAGCGGCACGGCGGGGCCGGCGGGCTTGAAATCGAGCAGGCCGCGAATGGTGAGCAGGCGGCGGCTCTGCTCGTTCACTTCAGCGGCGAAGGCGCGATATTTGTCGGGCAGGTTGCCGCGCGCGGCGTGCTGCAGGTTCGCGATCGTGTCGAACGTCCAGGCGTGGGCCTCGCCGCCGGTGCGCTGGGCGTAGAGGCCGCCAATGTCGAGCCGGTCCGCCTGCGGCGCGTGGGCGGCGCGGTGGCGCTGCGCGGCTTCGTCGGCGATCTCGGCGAGGCCGACGCCGCCGATGCGCGTCGCGGTGCCGGCGAAATAGGTGTCGACGAAGTCACGGCTCAACCCGACCGCATCGAAAATCTGGGCGCCGCAATAGGATTGGAAGGTCGAGATGCCCATTTTCGACATGACCTTCAGCAGGCCCTTGCCGACCGCCTTGATGTAATTGGCCTGCGCCTCGGCCGGGGCGCCTGCCGCGCCGCCGCGCTCGCCCAGGCTCTCGATCGTGTCGAAGGCGAGCCACGGATTGATCGCTTCCGCGCCATAGCCGGCGAGCACGCAGAAATGGTGGACCTCGCGCGCCTCGCCGGTCTCCAGCACCAGGCCGGTCTGCATGCGGAGGCCCTGGCGGATCAGGTGATGATGGACCGCCCCGGTGGCGAGCGCGGCCGGGATCGGGATGCGTTTCGGCCCCTCGCCCCGGTCCGACAGGATCAGCACATTGACGTCCGCCAGCACCGCCTCGGTCGCTTCCCAGCACAGCCGCTGGATCGCCGCCGCGAGGGATTCGGCATCGCCGCCGGTCGGCCAGGTCGCGTCCAGGGTGCGGGTCCGGAAGGCGCCGTCCAGCGTCTCGTGGATCGAGCGGATCTTCTCCAGATCCTCGTTGGTCAGGATCGGCTGGCCGACCTCCAGCCTTTTGTGATTACCGGCATTGTGGCCGAGCAAATTCGGGCGCGGGCCGATCATCGACACCAGGCTCATCACCAGGCTCTCGCGGATCGGATCGATCGGCGGGTTGGTGACCTGCGCGAAATTCTGTTTGAAATAATCGTAGAGCAGACGCGGCCGGCTCGACAGCACCGCCAGCGGCGTGTCGGTGCCCATCGAGCCGATCGGGTCGTCGGCCTGGCGCGCCATCGGCCCAAGCACGAATTTCAGATCCTCGTCGGTATAGCCGAAGCTGATCTGTGTGCGGCGGAACACCTCGTCATCCGGGGGGCGGCGCAGCGGATTCATGCCGGGCGGCAGATCCTTCAGGTCGAACTGTGTGTCCCTAAGCCACTCGCCATAGGGATATTCGTCGGCCAGGCTGGCCTTGATCTCCTCATCCTCGACGATGCGGCCTTCATCGAGGTCGATCAGCAGCATCCGGCCGGGCTGCAGCCGCCATTTGCGGACGATCTTCGCCTCCGGGATCGGCAGCACCCCGCTTTCCGACGCCATCACGACGAGATCGTCGTCGGTGACGCAGAAGCGCGCTGGGCGCAGGCCGTTGCGGTCGAGCGTCGCCCCGATCTGGCGTCCGTCGGTGAAGGCCATTGCGGCGGGGCCGTCCCACGGCTCCATAAGAGCGGCGTGATATTCGTAAAAAGCGCGGCGGTTCGCCGCCATCTGCGCGTTGCCGGCCCAAGCCTCCGGAATGAGCAGCATCATCGCATGCGGCAGCGAGTAACCGGCGGCGATCAGCAATTCGAGCGCATTGTCGAGGCAGGCGGTGTCGGACTGGCCGTGCGGGATGATCGGCCACATCTTGTCGAGATCGGCGCCGAGCAAGGGCGATTCCATCGTCCGCCGCCGCGCATTCATCCAGTTCACGTTGCCGCGCACCGTGTTGATCTCGCCATTGTGCGCGACCAGCCGATAGGGGTGCGCCAGCCGCCAGCTGGGGAAGGTGTTGGTCGAGAAACGCTGATGCACCATCGCCAGCGCGGAGACCGTCCGCGGATCGGCCAGATCGCGATAGAAACGGCCGACATCGCTCGACAGCAGCATGCCCTTGTAGACCAGGGTCCGGCTGGAGAAGCTGGGCAGATAGAAATCGGCCAGTTCCGGCATGCCATGCTGTTCGGCCAGCGCCTCGAGCGGGTTCTGCACCTGCTTGCGGATGGCCAGCAGCTTGCGCTCGAACGCGTCCTGATCCTTCACTCCCGGCCCGCGCGCGACGATCGCCTGGCGGATCACCGGGGCGTTGGGCAGCACGGCAGGACTCAGCACGTCAGGGTCCACCGGCACATCGCGCCAGCCCAGGAAATTCTGGCCCTCGATCTTCACGAAGCGCTCCAGCCGTGCCTCCGCGACCGCCCGCGCCGCCTCGTCGCGCGGCAGGAAGCACATCGCCACCGCATAGTCGCCGGGCTCCGGCAGGCCGAGTTTCTCGCCCTCGGCCCAGGCGCGGAGCAAGGCGTCCGGAATCTGGATCAGGCAGCCGGCGCCGTCGCCCACCGTCGGATCCGCGCCGATGCCGCCGCGATGATCGAGATTGGTGAGGATCTGCAGACCCTGCGCGATGATCTCGTGAGACGCGACGCCCTTCACATGGGCGATGAAGCCCATGCCGCAGCTGTCATGTTCCCAAGCGGGATCGTACAGGCCTTGTGCGCGCGGGAGCGCCACCTCCGTCTCCTCAGATCGTGTAAGCGCGCTCGCTGTGGTCGCTCATCGCCAACGAAGCGACGGCGGCGGGCGATACGAGGAGCGCCCCTGCGTCGAGGCCGAAGAACGACAAACCAGCCCGCCAATGCCTCAACAGCTTTCTCCGTTGCAGCGCATCAAATCATGTTGCGTTGCAACCAAGCTGCCGGTTTTTCCAGCGCGTGGCAAGACCATTTCGCTAGCGTACTACCTGAACCGGCAGGGCTTCGCTGGTGGTTTGAACAGGTGCACGATCACGGCCGCGCCTGAATCGGGGCCTGCCGGGGGCGTGAATCGCGAAGCCGCAACCTCAGTAGGTGCGACGAGGTCCGAAGTGGCCGCGGGGAGCGGTCTTGCGCTCATTCTCGGTGAGCTGGTCGATGATCGCGCGATGGATCGGCGTCGAGAATTCGAAGCCGGCTTTGCCTTCCTCGACCCACACGACCCGGCTCTTCAGCGCCTCGATCCCGGGCAGCTTCAGATACACGACCTGGCCCTGTTCGAGCGGCAGTTCGCATTGCGCCATATAGCCGTCGGTCGACAGGTTCAGCACCTCGGCATCGACGATCGCCGCACCGGGCTCACGCAGGCTGGCGGCGAGGTTCACCACGCGCCGTTCGGCGCGGCGGCCGTCCGCGGGGGGGAGCATGGCGAGTTGGCCTCTGTGCATGAATGCTCCGTTCGACGAGCCGGTGGGAAGCCGCGTTATCGGCCGAGAGCGTTAGGCATTGGTAAAGATGCGAACCGATTGCGCGGGGGAGCAAAGCCGGGGACCGCACGTTGGCTCAGCTTCAGTATTCTTGTGCCGGAGTTGCTTCTTGTCCTTCCTCAAAGCCCCCCGGGCCGCAGCCGCCGCGATTGCCATCGCCCTTATCCTCCCCGCCTGCACGTCAGGCGGGGATGCCGGCTCCCCGGCCGCCCAGGCGGACGGCGTCACGCCCGAAATGCTGCAGGCCGCCGCTCAGGATGAGGACAGCCGCCGCTTCTACGAGGCGCGGCAGTGGCAGGCGGCGTGGAGCGAGGAAGCGGCCGGACAATTGCGCGCCACGCTCAACAATGCCGTCCGCCACGGCCTGAACCCGGCCAGCTTCGCCGAGGGGCTGGACGCAAGCGGTTCGCCGGCGGAACGCGACGCGAGGCTGACGAAGGCGGCTTTGGCCTATGCCAACGCGCTCGCGCACGGCCGGGTCGATCCGGCGCGGCTGTTCAACGTCTATACCCTGCCGCGCAACGAGGTGGATGTCCCCGCCGGGCTGGCCGAGGCGGTGGGGCGCGGCAATGCGACCGAGTGGATCGAGAGCCTGGCGCCGCAGGACGAGGAATATCTGGCCTTGTCCGACGCCTATGTCGGCCAGTTGCAGGCGGCGCAGCAGCCGCAGCAAGCCCCGGCGGCCGAAGCGGACAACAATGCCGAGGCCAAACAGAAAGGCGCGCAGATCACGCCGCCGGAAGTGCCGCGCGACCGGGCCGTGGTGCTGGCGGCGAACCTCGAGCGGCGCCGCTGGCTGGAGCGCGAGCCGGCACGCACGCGGATCGACGTGAACACCGCCGCGACCTTCCTGCGCTATATTCGCGACGGCGCGGTCGCCGATCAGCGCGTGGTGGTGACCGGCGAGCCCGGGTGGGAAACGCCGCAGCTGCAATCGCCGCTCTACCGCTTCTCCGCCAATCCCGACTGGACCGTGCCCGCCTCGATCGAGAGCGCGGAGCTGAGCGACCTCAGTCCCGCGGAAATGCAGCGGCGCAATTTCGCGCGGGAAAATGGCCGGCTGGTGCAGCAGCCGGGGCCGAACAATGCGCTCGGCCTGGTCAAGCTCGACATGCGCAACGACCATGCAATCTATCTGCACGACACACCGAGCAAGGCGGCGTTCGGGCGGGACGAGCGGCATCTGAGCCACGGCTGCGTGCGGGTGCAGGATGCGGTCGGCTTCGCCCGGCTGATCGCCGACCATGAAGGCAAGCGCGCCGAACTGGACCGCGCGCTCGGCCAGCGGGAGCGCGAGACGACCTTCATCGACCTGCCCGAGCAGATCCCGGTGCGGCTGCTCTATTTCACCGCCTTCCTGGACGGCGGGCAGCTGACGTTCGCGCCCGACATTTACGGCTGGGACGCGAAGATCGCGGAGGCCCTGGGCATGCCCGTCCCGCCCGCCAGCGCCACCGCCGAGCGGCGAGCGGAGCAGAGCCGCCGCAATCGCGGCGCCGACGTCGGGCCGTGACCGGGTCCAACGATCCGCCGACGACGGGGCACGGCGCGGCCCTTTCGGCTGTGCAACGAGAGGAACGGCGCATCCCGGCAACTCGTTGAAGCGGAGCAGATTTCCCCTGCTTCAACGTTGCAAGGAGTATGCTTTCATGGCCGACTATCGCACCCGCAATCGCGACACTTCGATCTTCTCCGACGACCGGCCGGACGACCATTGGCGCGACCAGACGCGCAGCCGGGCCTGGCGTGACGAGCAGGACAATTGGAGCCGGGACGGGCAATCGGACCGCGGCTTCTTCGAGCGCGCCGGCGACGAGGTCCGCTCCTGGTTCGGCGACGAGGATGCCGAGCGCCGGCGCGAGCGCGACGCGCGCGAGAACGAGACGCAGCACTGGGACCAGAGCGGAAGCAACCCGGATCGTTACAGCCGCAGCCGCTATCCGTCCGCGTCCCGCGCTTATTATGGCGAACGCAGCGGCGCCGGCGAAGGCGGCTTCGCCTCCGGCATGAGCGGCCAGCGCGGCTTCGGCCGGTCCCAGCCGGGCTCGCGCGAGTCGGGCTTCGAGCGCGGCGCAAGCGACCGCTTCACCGGCCACCAGGACGATTCCTATCGCCGCTGGCGGGACGAGCAGATCGCTTCGCTCGACCGCGAATATGACGAATATTGCCGCCACCGCCAGCAGCAGTTCGAACAGGATTTCAGCAATTTCCGCCAGAATCGCGAAGGCATTGCCAGCGGCGGCGCGACGCTGGGCCGGACGGGCGGCAGCGACGACGCAAGCGATGTCGTGACCCGCGCCGCCGCCGCACGCTCGACCGCCGGGCAGGATGCGGCGTCGCTTTCCACCGGC
Source organism: Pseudomonadota bacterium (assembly GCA_023424095.1). Taxonomy (GTDB): domain Bacteria; phylum Pseudomonadota; class Alphaproteobacteria; order Sphingomonadales; family Sphingomonadaceae; genus Allosphingosinicella. The sequence continues at coordinate 26,783 of JAFAEG010000077.1, forward strand.
GCGGAGACCGTCGCCACCGGCGACACGCAGAGCGGCGCCCGCGCCGTTCGCAAGAATTGAAGCACAGGAAAGGAGACAGGCGATGGCTTATTACGATCGCTATGATTCCGGCCAGACGCGCGAGCGCGGCCGCTTCGACCAAACCTATCGCGGCGGCCGCGACCGCTCGATGTTCGGCGCCAATTGGGAGCGGTCCGACGACCGGCCGAGCGAACGGCAATGGCGTGACGAGCGCCAGCGTGAGTTCGGCTATGACGACCGCCATGAAGGCCTGCCGATCGACGAGACCGGCCGGCTGATCGCCTCGAACAAGGTGGAAGGCACCGCCGTCTACGGACGCGACGGCGTCCGCGTCGGCAGCGTCTATAATTTCATGGTCGATAAGCGCTCGGGCCGGGTCGAATATGCCGTGATGACCTATGGCGGCTTCCTGGGGATGGGCACGCGCTATTACCCGCTGCCCTGGGACATCCTCAGCTACGACACCCGCCTCGGCGGCTACCGGGTCGAGATGCTGGAACGCGACCTGGAGCGCGCGCCGAGCTTCGATCGCGACAGCGAGCCGGCGTTCGACACGGCCTATGGCCGACAGGTTCATGGCTGGTACGGCCTGAATTACTGATCGCGCTTTTGGCTGAGCGGCGGGCGCGCTATGCGACAGGCATGGCGCGCCCGTTGTTGCATGATTATTTTCGCTCCTCCGCCGCCTACCGCGTGCGGATCGCCCTCAAACTTAAGGGCGTCGACTATGACAGCACCAGCGTCGATCTGCGCACCGGCGCGCAGAGGAGCGACGCCTATCGCGCGCTGAACCCACAGGGTTTCGTGCCGATGCTGGAGATGGACGGGCTGAAGCTGGTCCAGAGCCTCGCGATCATCGACTATCTCGACGCGGCCATCCCCGAACCACAGCTCGTGCCGCGCGACCCGGCCGAGCGCGCCCATGTGCTGGCCATGGCTTTGGTGATCGCAGCCGACATCCATCCGCTCAACAATCTGCGCGTGCTGCAATATCTGGAGGCGGAATTCGCCACCGATGCCGCGCCCGCCGATGCGGTGAAAGCCGCCTGGATCGCGCGCTGGATCGGCGATGGCTTCCGAGCGCTCGAGGCGATGGCCGCACCGCGCGCCGGCCGCTTCCTGTTCGGCGACACGCCCGGCCTCGCCGACATCTGCCTGGTGCCGCAAATGTATAATGCGCGCCGCTTCGGCGTGCCGCTCGACGCCTATCCCATTTTGCTGCGCGCCGATGCCGAGGCGACCGCACTGGACGCCTTCGCCGCCGCCCATCCGGACCGCGCCGAGCCGAGCGCTTGAAGCCGGCCTTGCAAATTCGGGTTTCCGGGCGGACCATCGGCTGACCCCTTCGGCGGGGATTGCGGAGCGGTCATGGCGGGCAAAAGGCTTGCCGTCTTCATCGACGGCACCTGGCGGAATGTGGAAGCCAACACCAATGTCTGGCGCCTGCGCTCGCTCGTCGCCGAGCGCGGCGGCGGCAAGGAGCAGCGCGTCTATTATCATGCCGGCGTCGGCACCGCGCCGGGCGAGCGATTCTGGGGCGGCGCCTTCGGCTATGGCGTCAGCGGCCAGATCATCAGCGCCTATCGCTGGCTGATCGAACATTATGACACGGACGACGAGATCTTCATCTTCGGCTTCAGCCGCGGCGCCTATCTCGCGCGCAGCCTGGCCGGGCTGATCGCGACCTGCGGCCTGCTTCGGCCCGGCGCGCCTTTGTCGGTCGAGCAGGTGTTCGACCGCTACAGCCTGAACGACGAGGCGCGGCCGATCTGGAAGCTGGAATATGAAAGGGAGCGCGGCGGGGAACTGACCCGGGCCGAGCAGCGCCTGCTCGATTATTCCTGCCGCGTGCAGATCAAGATGCTGGGCGTCTGGGACACGGTCGGCTCGCTGGGCATTCCGTTCGGCAATCTGACCAAGGTCAGCCGCCGCAAGCTCACCTTCCACAACACCCATTTGTCGCAAATCTATTCCGACGCCTATCAGGCGCTGGCGGTCGACGAGCATCGCCCGGATTTCGCGCCGACCCTTTGGACCCGGTTCATCCCCACCCGGCCCGATCCGGAACCGGCCTTGGTGCCGTCGCTCGGCGACGTCGAGCAACGCTGGTTCGTCGGCTGTCACAGCAATGTCGGCGGCGGCTATCGCGACGACGATCTGTCCCAGCGCCCACTCGCCTGGCTGAAGGACAAGGCCGAAGCGCTCGGCCTCGCCTTCCGCTTTCCGGTGCCGCTCAACGGGACGGAGCATCTCGGGCCGATCGTCGACGCTTATTCGGACTTTCTGCGCGGCTATTACCGGGTGCTGAAATTCGGCCGGCGCTTCCGCCGCGTGATCGGTGCCGCGCCCCGCGAGGTGCCCGGCGGCTTGTCCGAGACGGTCAACGAGACGATCGACGGCAGCGTCTTCGACCGCTGGCGGACCGATCCCAGCTATCGGCCGTGGGGCGTGGAGGAATGGGCGGCGCGGCGGCAGATCGATCCGGCGGACATCACCGGGACGGTGGAGGCCGCGACCCTCCGGCCGGTCCCGCCGTCAAGCCTGGGCCTCTAGCCTGGCCCCTCGCATCGGGCGCGCTGCTGATATATCGCGGGCGAAACGGAGCTGGGAAAGAGGATCGCAGATGGGCCGGGTCGACGCCATGAATCGGGGCATGGACGGGGTGAGCCCGCTCGCCTCGGTCGAGATTCCCTCGCTCGAGGGCAAGGTCAGCGCCGAGGAGTGGAAGGTCCGTGTCGATCTCGCCGCCGCTTACCGCATGGTCGCGCATTTCGGCTGGGACGATCTCATTTTCACCCATCTGTCCGCGCGCGTGCCGGGGCCGGACCATCACTTCCTGCTCAACCCCTACAATCTGATGTTCGAGGAAGTGACCGCCTCGTCGCTGGTGAAGGTCGACCAGCACGGCAATCCGGTCGAGCCGACGCCGTTCATCACCAACCCGGCCGGGTTCGTCATCCACTCCGCATTGCATATGGGCCGCGAGGATGCGGGCGCGGTGATGCATTTGCACACCCCGCACGGACAGGCGGTGTCGGTCCATGCCGACGGGCTGTTGCCGCTGACCCAGACGGCGATGCTGGTGCGCAGCGAAATCGGCTTCCACGATTATGAGGGCGTCGCCGTCGATCTCGCGGAGCGCGAGCGGCTGGTCGAGGATCTGGGCGACAAGAACCTCATGCTGCTCCGCAACCACGGCACGCTCGCGGTCGGCGCGAATGTCGGCGAATGCTTCATCAAGCTCTATTATTTCGAGCGCGCCTGTTTGGCTCAGGTGATGGCGCTCAGCGCCGGCCCGGAGAATATCAACAACCCGCCCCAGGGCGCGCCGCAAATCACCGCGGAACAGGGCACGGCGGGGCTGAAGGTGGTGGCGAATTTGCTGGCGTGGCCGGCGCTGCTGCGGAAGGCGTATCGGCTGGATCCGGGGTTCGCGACCTAACAGCCTGCTACATTCGTAAATTCCAGATCACGACACGCCGGTTGTCGGCTTCATCGCCCCCATTCGCGCTGTTCACCGCTGGTCTCGCATCGCCAACAGCAAGCACGCGAAGAGCGTCCGGGGGGCACCCCCTGCTTATCAGGTACAGACGGACAGCTGTCGCCCGTTGCCTCGATAACGCGATATCAGGACCGTCAGCTTCTGACCTGTCGGCATGTGCTTCAATGAAAAGGACGGCATCGTCGATGCCGGCGGCGCGGACGGTGCGCATGGTCGATGCCAGATAGTCCAGCAATTGCGTCGCTCGCTCCGACAGAGCGGCATCATTGCGATCAAAGTAAACATATGCAGGGTCAGGACCCGTCGACGGACAGTCCTTATCGTACCGATACTGAGCTCCGTTCGGGCAGTACTTCCATCTGATCGGCTCATCGACCGGCTGCCCAACCGCTAGAATCAAAGCTTGAAGCGCGAGCATCATGTCGCTCCTCCGGTCCGCAAGCCCAATGAGCCAGGCCAGTCCACGTTAGTCGCGATAATAAGTATCGTGTTCCAGGAAAACTTCTACGCTTGGGCCAGGGTCTGAGACCTGGTTGGCGGCTCCGCTTGTTCTTCGTCCCATCCCGGCCGAAAAGGGGACCGCATCCTCGTTTGCTCCCCGCGCGATCAGATATTCCTGGATCGCAAGCGCCCGCAAAAGTGGCCAGTGCCTATTGCCCTCGATCTGACGATCCGAGGAATGATTGGGCGCCGAGATCGACAAGGTGCTACCAGGAAATGCTCGGTGCTGGGCGAGAAGCCGATCCAGATCGCGTTGTGCCGCCAGGCCCAACGATGTGGAACCCTGCTCAAAACGCACAATTAATGGGGGCGTCGGCGAGCATGAGGAGTTCGGGCCGAGTTCTCTCCCGTCCGCACAGACGATCGGCTCCGGCGGCCGCGCTCGCACGATCGGCGGCGGCGAGGTGGCCGCTTCCGTTTCGGTCACCTGATCGGAATTGCGGTTCGTTGACTTGCTCGTTTCCCCCGACACCGAGTCACAAGAGACCAATGCGGCAGCAAAAGTGAGGATCGAACTGATCGTTCCACCTGTTCTCACGCCGCCCTCGCTCCAATCGCCTTCTGCCGGCGGCGCTGCACCGACGAGCCGATGCCGATCGCCTCGCGATATTTGGCCACGGTGCGGCGGGCGATGTCGAAGCCTTCGGCTTTCAGCAGATCGACCAGGCTGTCGTCGCTGAGGATCGCGTTGGGGCTTTCCGCCGCGCACAAGGCGCGGATGCGGCTCTTCACCGCTTCGGCGGAGACTCCCTCGCCGCCGGCGCTGTCCTCGGTCGCGGCGGTGCGGATGCCACTGGTGAAGAAATATTTCAGCTCGAACAGGCCGCGGTCGCAGGAAAGGTATTTGTTCGAGGTGACGCGGCTGATCGTGCTTTCGTGCAGTCCCACTTCCTCGGCGATCTGGCGGAGGGTGAGCGGCTTGAGATACGCGACGCCGCCGCGGAAGAAGCCGTCCTGCTGCTTCACGATCTCGGTCGCGACCTTCACGATCGTGCGGGCGCGCTGGTCGAGCGCCTTCATCAGCCAGTTGGCGTCGGCGAGGCATTCCTGCAGCCAGGCCTTGGATTTCTTGTCCTGCGCGCCGCCCGACAGCTCGGCATAATAGGTCCGGTTGACCAGCAGCTTCGGCAGGCTGGCGCTGTTCAGCTCGACCGCCCAGCCCATGCCGCGGCGGGAAATGAAGACGTCCGGCGCGACCGCGTCCACGCGCTCGTCGCCGCTGTCGAAGCGCAGGCCGGGCTTGGGATCGTAGGCGCGCAATTCGCGGATCATGTCGGCCAGATCCTCGTCATCGACCTGGCAGATGCGCTTCAGCGCCGCGAAATTGCCCTTGGCGAGATAATCGAGATTGGCGATCAGCCGGACCATGCACGGATCGTAGCGGTCCGCCTCCCGCGCCTGGATCGCCAGGCATTCGGCGAGGTTGCGGGCGGCGATGCCGGGCGGATCGAAGGTCTGGACGAGGCCCAGCACACGCTCGACCTCCGCGAGCGGCACACCGATACGCTGCGCGAACTCCGCCAGCGCGCCGGAGAGGTAGCCGGTCTCGTCGACCATCTCGATCAGCAATTCGGCGATGGCGAGGTCGAGGCCGGAGAGGGTCTCGCCCGCCTGCCGCCGGAGATGATCGTGCAGCGTGTCGCCGGACGCGGCGAAGGCGTCGAAATCGGGGCCGTCCTCCGGCGCGGCGCCATTGCCCGTGCCGCCGAGCCCCAAGCCGCCATCGCCGCCCATGCCGATCCGGTCGGCGGCGCTGTCCTGATGAAAATCCTCGCCGCCGACATCGACGTCGAGCGCGCCGTCACCGGCGGGCGCGTCGCTGGCGGCGATCTCCTCGCGCTGCAGCGGTGCTTCGCCTTCCGGTTCGGCCGGTGCGGCGATCGGGCCGTCCTCCGACGCACCGCCGGTGTCGAGCAAGGGATTGCGCTCGAGCTGTTCGGCGATGAAACCCTCAATCTCCAGGTTCGACAAAGCGAGCAGCTTGATCGCCTGCTGCAGCTGCGGCGTCATCACCAGCGACTGGGACTGGCGCAGGTCGAGGCGTGGCGCGAGGCTCATCGCCGACCCTTATTCCACGCGATTCTTACGATGTCATTCCCGAACAAGCAGGAATCGTGCCTTTTTTGATCCTCCCCTGCTTTTGCAGGGGAGGGGGACCGCCGAAGGCGGTGGAGGGGCGGGGGGCCACGGCAGCGG
>JAFAEG010000088.1 GCA_023424095.1 Pseudomonadota bacterium
CCGCAGCACCGCATCGGCTTCCTGCACCGCCTGCCGGTGCAGGCCGAGCCGCAGCAGGGTCGCCGCCACGTCGCGCCGCACCGGATACCAGAAGATCGGCGGGTCCATCAGCGCGCCGAAGCTCGGCCGCTCCTGCAATTGCGCGGCCCGCCAGAAAGCGGTGAGCGCGACCATCGGCCGGTCTTCCAGCATCGCCGCACGCCCTTCCAGCACCAGCCGGGAGATCTGCGCCATGCGGATCGCGACCCGCTCGAGGCGGCCCGTTTCCGCACCCTCCGTCAGCACCGGCATGGCGGCAATCTCCGCGCGGATGGCGGCGACGTCATTGTCGCGCGCCGCCGCTTCGCCGCGGGCGTAGCGCCAATAAGAGCGGATGTAGGTCCAGGCCTCGGGCGGCGCTTCGCGCGCGAGCAAGGAAGCGCGGTCGCCGAACCGGCCTTCAGCGGACAAGGCGGTACCGGCGACCATCTGCAGGAAGATGGGCGGCGCGCCGCCGCTGAAGCCGTCGGCTGCCGCCAGCACCTGCCGGCCGAGCAGCAAGGCGGTCTCGCTGTCGCCCGAGATCAAAGCTCCGCTGATGCCGAAATGCAGATTGTGCCCATGATAGGGCTGGTTCCAGACCTCCTGCGGCTGCTGGCCCAGCCGCACCACGTCCTCGCCGCCAATCTCCACCGCGCGCTTGTTGACGTTGGCGGCGTCCTGATAGCGGCCGATCCGGTAGAAGGTGTGCGACGGCATGTGGACGAGGTGGCTCGCCGCCGGCGCGAGGGTCGGCAGGCGATTGGCGAACCGCTCCGCCAGGCCCGGATTGCCCGTCATTTCGGTGACGTGGATGTAATAATGGATGGCCGGGACATAGTCCGGATCGCGGGTCAGCACCCGGTCGAGCAGGGCCTTGGCGCGGACGAAATGCTCGTCCTTGTCCGAATGCACCGCGTAGACCATCCAGGCATCGGCGGCGAGCGTCTGCAGCGCGTCATTCTCCGGCTCGGCCTCGGCAATCGCGTCCATCGCGCGGGCGAAGGCGAGGTCGCCCGCGCCGCCACCGCCGCCATTGCGGTAGCGCCCCGCCATCGCCGCGATCAGGGCGCGTTCGCGCGGCGGCGCGTTGCGGGACAGGCGCTGGGCGCGCGCCATGAGGCCCGCCAGCCGCGCCGCGTCCGCCTCGTTCACATCGCTGTTGATCGTCGGCCCGGTGGCATAGGCCTCGCCCCACAGGCACATCGCGCAGCCGGGGTCGAGCCGGACGCTCTCGCGCATCGCAGCGAGGGCTTCGTCATGCGAAAAGGCGTGGGCGAGCTGCAGGCCATTGTCGAAAAAGGCCTGCGCCTGAGCATTCGCGCCGCTGATCGGGAAACCGCCTTCGCCATAGCCGGGCAAGAGCAATGGCCGCCGCGATGCGGTTGCGGAGGGGGCGGAGACCGCGACGTCCTGGGCGGACTTCGTGCCGCTGCACATCGAGCGCTTGCCGAGTTCGCGCACCTGTTCGGTGGTGAGGGCGGAGCGCGGCGCGGCGGCGCTTTCCGGCTGCGGCATCAGCATCGCGCCGCCGCCCGCGGCCAGCATTACGAGCACGAGTCGCATCGTCACCACCCCTCTTGTTCAGGCCATCAGGACTAGCCCGCGACGACCGCCGCAACAACCTGCGCGAGGCCCTGGACCCGCCCGCGCATTTTTGCGTTCAACGGCTGCGGCAATGCGCCGGGAGGTGCCTTGCGCGAGTACGTCACCTCCGTCTAGAAAGCCCCCGTTCAGAATCGCCCGCTCCCCTGAGGCGGGCCAACCCACAAGGGATGCCGATGAGAAACACCCTGCTGCGGCTCGCGCTCACCACCGCCCTCACCGTCGCCGCTTCGCCGGCCTTCGCCAATGACGGCGATGCCACCACGGTCACCATTCCGGAGGCGGCTGTCGCGCCCGCAGAGGCAGCGCCCGCGCCGGTCCTGTCCACGGTCGCGGTCCAGGCCAGCACCGCCCAGGCAGGGGTCACGCCCGCGCAGCTCGTCCAGCAGATCCAGATCCCCTACGAAACCTTCACGCTCGACAACGGCCTGCGCGTCGTCGTCCATGAGGACCGCAAGGCGCCGATCGTCGCGGTCAGCATCTGGTACAATGTCGGCTCCAAGGATGAGCCGGCCGGCCGCACTGGCTTCGCCCATTTGTTCGAGCATCTGATGTTCAACGGCTCGGAAAACGCGCCGGGCGAATATTTCGAATATACCCGCCAGATGGGTGCGACCGATCTGAACGGCACCACCTGGTTCGATCGCACCAATTACTTCCAGACCGTGCCGCGGCCGGCGCTGGAGCGCGCGCTGTTCCTTGAGAGCGACCGCATGGGCTATCTGCTCGGCGCGGTGACGCAGGAAAATCTGACCAACCAGATCGGCGTCGTGCAGAACGAGAAGCGCCAGGGCGACAACCAGCCCTACGGCCTGGTCGAATATGCCCAGCTCGAGGCGCTGTTCCCGGAAGGCCATCCCTATCGCCACTCGACGATCGGCTCGATGGCCGATCTCTCCGCCGCGACGATGACGACGGTGCAGGAGTGGTTCCGCGACAATTATGGCCCGAACAACGCCGTCTTGGTGCTGGCCGGCGACATCAACGCCGCCGAGGCCCGGCCGTTGGTCGAGCGTCAGTTCGGCGCGATCCCGCGCGGCCCGGTCAACACCCCGGCTGCCGCTTCGGTCCCGACTTTGCCGAGCCGCGTCGATCAGGTGATGCGCGACCGCGTCGCCACCACGCGTCTTTATCGCGACTGGGTGGTGCCGGGCCTCGCCCATGAGGACATCCCCGCGCTGCAGATCGCTGGCTCGATCCTTGGCGGCCTCGCCAGCTCGCGGCTCGACAATGAGCTGGTGCGCGGCGAGCAGAGCGCGGTCCGCGTTTCGGCCGGCCTGCAGGATTTCCACCGGGTCAGCATGTTCGAGGTCCAGGTCGACGTGAAGCCGGGCCAGGATGCCGATGCGGTTTCGCGCCGACTCGACCGGCTGATCACCGACTATATCAACCGCGGCCCGTCCGAGGACGAAGTGCGCCGCGCGGTGATGAGCGCGGTCGCGGCCCGCGTGCAGGGCCTGGAGCAGGTTGGCGGCTTCGGCGGCAAGGCCGTCGCTCTGGCCGAGGGCATGCTCTACACTGACAACCCCGCTTTCTATCACGAGCAGCTGGAAGCCCTGTCGCGGGTGACCCCGGCCCAGGTCCGCGCCGCGATGCAGCGCTGGCTGCGCCGCCCGGTCTACGCCCTGCGGGTCGAGCCCGGTGAGCGCGACGCTTATGACGAAGCGCCCGGCCAGGGCGGCGCCCGTGCGCCGATCGCCGCCGCGCAGAAGAGTGCGGAACCTGCCAGCAAGCAGGCCCAGCCCGCGCCCACGCGCACCGCTCCGCCGCGCGAAATGCCGGCAATCGGCGCCCCGCCGTCGCTCGACTTCCCGGACGTGGAACGCGCCCGCCTGTCGAACGGTATCAACGTCGTCTATGCGCGCCGCGCCGCGGTGCCGGTGACGCGCGTGACGGTGGAATTCAATGCGGGCGCCGCGGCCGATCCGGCCGATGCCCTCGGCACGCAGGCGCTTACCCTGAGCCTGCTCGAGGAAGGCACGCGCACCATGAATTCGGTGCAGCTGGCCGAGGCGCAGGAGCGTCTGGGCGCCGGGATCGGGACGGGCGCCAGCCTCGACCGCACCACCGTGTCGCTGACCGCCTTGACGCCGAACCTCGGGCCGTCACTCGATCTGCTCGCCGACATCATCCGCAACCCGGCCTTCGCCCCGGCGGAAGTCGAGCGGCTGCGCACGCAGCAGCTGGCGCGGATCGCGTCGGAACTGACCCAGCCGCAGGGCCTCGCCGCCCGCGCGCTGCCGGCGGTGCTCTATGGCCCGAACCATCCCTATGGGAAGCCGGGCACCGGCACCGGTGATCCGGCGGCCGTTGCGCGGCTCACGCGTGACGATCTGATCCGCTTCCACCAGCGCTGGATTCGGCCGGACAATGCGACCATCTACGCGGTCGGCAATCTGCCGCTCAGCGAGCTGACCGGTCAGCTCGAAACGCGCTTCGGCAATTGGCGTGCGCCGGCCGAGCCGCGCGGGGTGAAGCAATTCCCGACCCGGGCGACGACCCGCGCGGGCCGCATCATCCTGATCGACCGGCCGCAATCGCCGCAGAGCATCATCCTCGGCGCGCAATTGCTCGACATGGTCGGCACCGACGACACGCTGGCGCTGAACACCGCCAACCAGGCGCTCGGCGGTGACTTCCTGGCGCGGATCAACATGGATCTGCGCGAGACCAAGGGCTGGTCCTACGGTGCGCGCGGCGGTCTGCAGATGGTCGAGAACCAGCTCGCTTACGTGATCCAGGCGCCGGTGCAGTCCAACCGCACCGCCGATTCGATCCGGGCGATCCAGGAGCAGGTTGGCGGCTTCCTCGGCGCCAATGGCGTGACCGACGCGGAACTGCGCCGGATCATCGCGGGCAGCACCGGCTCGCTGCCGGGCTCGTTCGAGACCTCGCCGGCGGTGCTCGGCGCGCTGCGCTCCAACGCGCTCTACCAGCGTCCCGACAATTACCAGGAGACGCTCGCCGATCGCTACCGCAGCATGACCGCGACGCAGCTCGACCAGGCGATCCGCAGCAAGCTCGATCCGGAGGATTTCGTCTGGGTCGTGGTGGGCGACGCCTCGGTGGTCCGTCCGCAGCTGGCGACGCTGAACATGCCGATCGAGGACATGCGGCTCACCCCGGCGGCCGCGCGGGCTGCCGCGGCTCCGGCCGCACGCCCGGCCGCGACCGGCCCGCTGCCGCGGTGCAGCGCGACGGTCACCGACCGCTGCGTCCAGCGCGGCGGCCGCTAAGGCCTCGCTCTTGCAATGACACGGAAAGGCCGGGCCTCGCGCCCGGCCTTTTTGTTTGTGGGCTGTTCAGCCGAGCAGGCGGGTGACGTGGCCCATCTTGCGGCCGGGGCGGGCCTCGCCCTTGCCGTACAAATGCAGATGCGCGGCCGGGTCGGCCAGCAAAGCGGGCCAGCGATCGACATCGTCGCCGATCAGATTTTCCATCTCGACGCGGGGCCGCACCAGGCCGGTATCGCCCAGCGGCAGACCGCAGATCGCGCGGATGTGATTTTCGAATTGTGAGGTCAGCGCGCCTTCGCTGGTCCAATGGCCGCTATTGTGCACGCGCGGCGCCATTTCATTGAACACGGCGCCGTCGGCGGCGGCGAAGAACTCGATGGCGAGGATGCCGACATGATCGAGCGCCTCGGCCAGCTTCACGCCCAAAGCGCGCCCTTCGGCGATGGCGGCGGCCAGTCCTTCGGGCGCCGGGACGTGGCAGCGCTTCAGGATCCCGGCCTCGTGGATATTGTGCGGCGCGTCCCACAGGGCGATCGCACCGTCCTGGCCACGACAGAGCAGGATCGAGAATTCGGAGTCGAAGCGGACGAAGCCTTCCAGCACGGCCGGCGCGCCCCTGATCGCCGCCCAGGCCGAATCCGCATCGTCGGGCGTCTTGATTCGTGCCTGGCCCTTGCCGTCATAGCCGAAGCGGCGGGTTTTCAGGATTGCGGGGGAGCCGATCTCGGCCAGCGCTGCGTCCAGCCCGGCACGATCGTCCACCGCCACGAACGGGGCAGGGCGGCCGCCATAAGCGCGGGCGAAGTCCTTCTCCGCCAAACGGTCTTGCGCGATCTCCAGCGAGCGGCGCGGCGGGAAAAGCGGCGTCTCGGCTGCCAGCGCGTCGAGCGCGGCGGCGGGAATATTCTCGAACTCGTAAGTGCTGACATCGACCGACGCGCCGAAGCGGGCGAGGGCTTGCGGGTCGTCATAGGCGCCGCGCGTGCTCTGCGCCGCGACCACGCCCGCCGGAGACGGCTCGTCCGGCGCGTAAATATGGACTCGATAGCCCAGTTGCGCCGCCGCCATCGCCAGCATGCGGCCAAGCTGGCCGCCGCCGACAATGCCGATCGTCGCGCCCGGCGGAACCATCATTCGGGGCTTTCGGCGACTTTGTCCGTCTGCTCCTGGCGCCAGCCCTGCAGGCGGGTGGCGAGCTGCTCGTCGCCCAAGGCGAGGATGGAGGCCGCCAGCAGCCCGGCATTGATCGCGCCCGGCTTGCCGATCGCCAGCGTGCCGACCGGAATGCCGCCCGGCATCTGCACGATCGACAGCAAGCTATCCATGCCGGACAGCGCCTTGCTCTCAACCGGCACGCCGAGCACCGGCAGATGGGTCATCGACGCCGCCATGCCGGGCAGATGGGCCGCGCCCCCGGCCCCGGCGACAATCACCTTGAGGCCGCGATCGGCCGCGCCGCGCGCATAGTCGAACAGGCGCTCGGGGGTGCGATGGGCGGAGACGACGCGGGTCTCGTGCGGGACGCCAAGCGCGTCGAGCGTCTCGGCGGCGTGGCGCATCGTCTCCCAATCGGAGCGACTGCCCATGATGATGCCGACGAGCGGCGCCTCTGCTGGCATCTCAACTTTCCAGGATCGTGGCGGAGTGGGCGTCTTAGCCAGCAGGGCGCGCCGCCGCAATCGGGCGCGGTCCTTGGCATCTCGTTAACCCTATCGGCCTAGAATTCGGGCCACACAAAAGCGGGGAATCAGCGCCATCATGACCGTCCAGGGCAGCATCCAGGCAGACGCATCGGACGCGTTCGCGCGCCTGGCCGAGGAAAATGCGCTGCTGCGCGCCGCGATGGGCGAATTGCGGGCGCGGCTGGACGAAATGGAACAGGCGTCGGAGCGCGACGCGCTGACCGGCCTGCCCAATCGCCCGAGCTTCCTGCGCGCGCTGGAACGCACCGTCAGCAACGCCAATCGTCACGGCGTCCCGGCGGCTTTGCTCTACATCGATGTGGATGGCCTCGAAGCGATCAACAGCGGCCACGGCCAGATCGCCGGCGACGCGGCCCTGATCCACGTCGGCAAATTGCTCGCCGGCCTGATTCGCGGCAGCGACTTCGCGGCGCGCGTCGGCGGCGACGAATTTGCCGTGATCCTAGACCATCTCGACACCGACAGCGCGATCGAAACGTCGGAGCGGATCGGGCGCTTCGTGGCCGATCACCCGCTCGATCTGGGCGCCGGCACCTTGCCCGTGCCCGTGACCATCGGCCTCGCGACGATCATGCGCGGCGACACCAGCGTGGACGTGCTCCATCGCGGCGAAGTCACCATGCACAAGGCCAAAGCGGCCTAAGCGTCTTCGCTTATGCGGGCGCGGCCGGGGCCGAAGCCTCACTCAGAATTTACGACTGCGCCTTGCGCCCGAAGCGGGGCAGGATGCGCATTTCGCCGCCCGATTTCAGCACGGTCTTGCGGAACAAGGCGGCCGAAATCCGGATCAGCAGGAACACCCAGAGCGCTTGCCACGGGATGGCCAGCAGATGCGGCCAGATCGCCGAATTCTGGCCGGCCTCCGCGATCATCGCCATCGGCGAGCTGAACGGCAGGATGTAGGCGGCCCACTGCCACAGGCCGAGATTGCCGCCCACCACCGTCAGCGCCAGCACGAAGAAGCCCATTTGCAGGAAGGTGACCGGCATGTTCAGATTCTGCATCTCGCGCACGCTGTTCGCCTGCCCGCCAATGCCGAGGAAGAGCGATCCCAAGATCATGTAATTGGTGGTGAAATAGACGGCGAGGAGCAGGACGTAGATCGGCCAGCCAATCGCCGGGGAAATGTCCGGGAGCTCTAAGCCGGCCGGCATCAATTGCACTGAGAAGGCCGCGGCGAGGGCGGCCATCCCGCCCCACAGGGCGATGCCGATCAGGCTCACACCGAGCATCGCCAGCAATTTGCCGAAGAAAATTGCGTCGAGCGGCACCGAGGCTGCGAGCACCTCGATGACCTTGTTGGATTTCTCCTCGATCAGGTTCGACAGCAACATGGTCGCCAGGAGCAGCGTCATGAAGAAGACGATGAACTGGCCGGCGCGCGCGAAGATTCCGCGGACTTCGCGCAGATTTCCGGCCGCACCGGCGGTCACGTCTCGTTCCAGCGGGGCTGGCCTGAAGTCGGCTCCGCCAGCAAGGGCGCGGCTGCGCTGTGCTTCCTCGACGATCAACGTCATGCGCTTGCCGACGAAGGCATTGTCGATCCGCTCCGGTCCGGACAGGACCGGCTGGTCGAGCGTGCCGCTGAACACGCCGGAAAGGCCCTCTTCCTCGTCGCCGATCAGAGTTCGCGCCTGCGCCCTGACATCCTCGGCGGGGTCGACGCGCTCCAGGCGCGGCAAATCACGTTCGTTCAGCCGTGAGGCCAGGCGCGCCCGTGCATCGTCCAGCGCCTGGCGGGTTTCGGTGTCGGTGATGACTGCGACCTTCGGGCCTTCGTCGCGATTGCCCGCCTGCACCACTGCGGTCAGGACCGTAAAACCCACGACCAGCAGCGGCGTGATCATGAAGAAGATGAAGCTGCGCGCCTTCACCGTGGCCCAGAAATCGCGGCGGGCGATGACGAGCGAGGCTTCCCAGACACTTCTCATGCCGCCGACTCCAAGTCCGCGCGTTGATCTTCCGCGAGCTGCCGGGCCGCGGCTTCGCCCGCAATCTGCACGAAGGCATCATGCAGCCCGGGCCGCTCGATCGACATCTCTTCGATGCCCGCGCCGCCATCGACCAGCGCCTTGATCATCGGCTCCACGCCGCTCGTCGGCAATTCAAACTGCCACACGCCGTCCGCCGATCGGGCGCCGGCCGGAAGCGCGCTGCGCCATGGCCCGTCGGTTTCACGGGTCCTGAGCCGGACAACCGGCCGCAGCCGGTCGCGTGCGGTTGCCACCTCGCCTTCGAACCGCACCCGGCCGCCGGCGATGATCGCAATCCGCTCGCACAGCCGCTCGGCATGATGGATGACGTGGGTGGAGAAAATCACGGTGGTGCCAGCCGCCGCTTCGTCGCGGATCATCTGCTCGAGCCGGCCCTGGTTGATCGCGTCGAGGCCGGAGAATGGCTCGTCGAGCACGATCAGCTTGGGCTGGTGAACGATCGTGCCGAACAATTGGATGGTCTGCGCCATGCCCTTGGACAGGCTCTTGATTGGCTTGTGCGTATAGTCGCCAAGCCCGTTCTGCTGCAGCAGGATGTCGGCCCGCTTGCGGCCGACGTCGAGCGGCAGGCCTCTGAGCGCGCCCATGAAGGCGATCGCCTCGCGGCAATGCATGCTGGGATAAAGGCCGCGCTCCTCGGGCAGATAGCCGACCTCGCGCGCCGCCTCGAGCGGGCTCTCATGGCCGAGCAGGGTGCGGTGGCCACGGTCCGGTTCGATGATGCCGAGCAGCATCCGGATAGTTGTGGTCTTGCCCGCGCCGTTGGGCCCAAGAATTCCGTAAATAGTGCCGGTGGGGACGGCGATGTCGATGCCGCTTACCGCTTCCTTGCCGTCGAAGGACTTGAACAGTCCCTTCGCCTCAATCGCAAAACTGGAACTCACGACGCGGAAACCTCCCCCAAGGCAGTCCCGTGTGCTAGCGGCGGGCAATGCTGACTGGCAACCATAACTTGCGCCAAACCTTGGAGAAAGAGGCCAAAAAGCTCGGCTTCTGTGCTTTTGGGGTCGCGCCTGCCGATGCCGCGCCGCTGAGCGGGGCGCGGCTGCGCGAATGGCTGGCCAGCGGCGCGCATGGCGAGATGATCTGGATGGAGGAGACCGCCGAGCGGCGGTCGAGCCCGCGCGGGCTGTGGCCCGAAGTGAAGAGCGTGATCGCGCTCGGCATGAGCTACGCGCCCGGCCGCGATCCGCTGGCGCTGGCGGAGCGGCCGGAGGCGGGCCGGATCTCGGTCTATGCGCAGGGCGGCGATTATCACGACACGATCAAGAAGGCGCTGAAGCACCTCGCCCGCTGGCTGGTCGCGGAGGCGGGCTGCGAGCTGAAGGTGTTCGTCGATACCGCGCCGGTGATGGAAAAGCCGCTTTCGGAAGCGGCGGGGCTCGGCTGGCAGGGCAAGCACACCAATCTGGTCAGCCGCGAGGACGGCAGCTGGCTGTTCCTCGGCGCGATCTTCACGACGCTGGAGCTGGAACCGGAAGCGGGCCACGCGATGCGCTGCGGTTCCTGTACGCGCTGCCTCGACGCCTGCCCGACCAACGCCTTTCCGGCCCCCTTCCAGCTCGATGCCCGCCGCTGCATTTCATACCTCACAATTGAGCATAAAGGCCCGATTCCGGAGGAGTTCCGCGAGGCGATCGGCAATCGCATCTATGGCTGCGATGATTGCCTGGCCGTTTGCCCCTGGAACCGCTTCGCCGACTCCGCCCGCGCCAATGCCGCCTTTCTCCCCCGCGCCGAACTGGTCGCTCCAGCGCTAGCAGACCTGCTGACGCTGGGCGACGCGGAGTTTCGACAGGTTTTCGCCGGTTCGCCGATCAAACGGATCGGGCGCAACCGCATGGTGCGCAATGCGGCGATCGCGGCGGGCAATAGCGGCCGCTCGGAACTGGTGCCCGTGCTGCAGCGGCTGACGGCGGACGCGGACCCGGTGGTCGCCGAGGCGGCCGCGTGGGCCCTGTCGCGCCTAGCGGTCCTTTAGGTAGTAACGCTCCACCTCGCGCAGCTCGCCGTCCAGCTCGTAGACGATCGGCTGGCCGGTCGGGATTTCCAGGCCGGTAATGTCGGCATCGGAAATGCCGGACAGATGCTTCACTAGAGCGCGCAGCGAATTGCCGTGGGCGGAGATGAGCACGCGCTTGCCGGCATTCAGCTCCGGGACGATCCGCTCTTCCCAATAAGGCAGCACCCGCGCGATCGTGTCCTTCAAGCTCTCGGTCTGGGGGATCGGCACGCCCTTGTAGCGCTCGTCCTTCGCCAGGTCCCAGGGTGAGCCTTCCTCGGGCAGCGGCGGCGGAATGTCGAAGCTGCGCCGCCAGATCTTCACCTGATCCTCGCCGTGCAGCGCCCGGGTCTCGTCCTTGTCGAGGCCGGTCAGGCCGCCATAATGGCGCTCGTTCAGCTTCCAGCTTTTCTCGGTCGGCAGCCACAGCCGGCCCATCGCCTCCAGCGCCAGATTGAGCGTCTTGATCGCCCGGGTCTGGAAGCTGGTGAAGGTCAGGTCGAAATCGACGCCGCGCTCGCGCATCAATTCGCCCGCCGCGATCGCCTCGCGAACGCCTTGCTCGGTCAGGTCGACGTCCCACCAGCCGGTGAAGCGATTCTCGAGGTTCCAGGCCGACTGGCCGTGGCGGATCAGGACAAGCTGGACCATTAGCCGCGATACTTTTCGAGAGCGGGCAGGATGGCGTGGATCGCGTCCAGGCACGAGCGGCCGAGCAGAGCGGAGCGCTCCGGCGACCAGCCCTGCACGGGATCGGGCAGATCGTCATTGTCCTTGAACGGCATTTCCAGCGTCATCGCGACCGCGCCGAAGCGCTCGGCCACCTGCGCGGTGGACATGGACAGGTTCGCCTTGCCGGGCGCGGCGATCTCATAGCCGTGGCGGGTCTGGAACTCCGGGGTGCGGGCAACCAAAGCCTCGCTGAAGGCGTGGAACAGCGCGAGCTGCTCGTCCTTGATGCTCGGAACGCCCTCGAAGCCTGCGAGGAAATTGTGCGGGATGGCTTCGTCGCCATGCACGTCCATGGCGAAATCGACGCCGGTCCGGTCCATTTCGGCCAGCACCGCGAGCACTTCCGGGCTCTTCTCCGCGCTCGGCGCATGCCATTCGCGGTTGAGATTGATGCCGACGGCATTGGTGCGCAGATGGCCGCGGCGGGTGCCGTCCGGGTTCATGTTCGGCACGATGTGCAGGGTGCAGCGCTCCCGCAAGGTGCGCGCGATCGGGTCGGCCGGGTCGAGCAATTTGTCGAGCGCACCTTCCATCCACCATTCGGCCATGCTCTCGCCCGGATGCTGGCGGGCATAGAGCCAGACCTTCAGCGGGCCGTCGCCCAGCTTGAAATAATCAATCTCCTGCCCGTCCAGGGTGCGGCCGAGCGAGCGATATTCGACGCCGGCATGGGCCGCGACCGAAGCGACCAGATCGTGGTGCCGCTCCATCGTGTAGGGCGCGAAATAGGCGATCCAGACGCTGCCCGATTCGGGCGTCAGGCTGATCGAGACCTGGCCGTCCGCATAATCGGTGTCGGTCCGTTCCCAGGTCTCGCGATCATAAGAGACGCAGGCGCGGTAATTCGGCCAGCCATTGGGATAGGCCGAGCCGGCCGCGTTCAGGATGCGCAAGGTCAGTGCGCGGCCTTCCGCGCCGGTGACGCGGAAATAGAACCATTGATAGAAGTCCGAGAGGTGATCCTGGACGATCTCGAGGTCGACATTGTCGCCGTCTATGGCGACGACACGAATGTTGCCGCCGTCATGGGGGCTCGTAATGGAAAGAGTCATGGCACGCGGATAGTGCGCCCCGATTCTCCTGGGAAGCCTTGAAACAACGCGCGCGCGAGCCGCTCGGCTTTAACGTTCGGCGAAGCCGACGGGCTGCCGCCCCGCGCTTCGGCCGTGGCGCGGCCTTCCCAGATGGCGCTGCCGTCCGAACGCCGCTTCAGCCGGACCGACAATTCGGTGGTGACGATCTGGTTCGCGCCGCCAGCGCCGATCGGGATCTGCACGCCGCCGCCGAGGCCAACACCGCCGCTGTAACCGCCGCCCCCGACGCCGATACTGAAGCCCGAGCGGCGCGGCGCGAGGCGCGCGGTGCGCTCGATCCGGACGCTGGCGATATGCTCGGGCGCCACCCGCTGGCCCGGCGTCACCACGGTCCAGCCCAACGCGCTGAGCTGTTGCTCCACCGCCGCCGCGTAGATGCCGAATTCCAGGCCGCCCGCCTCGTCTGTCGGCCGCTCGATCGCGATCGAGCCGCGCGCCGGATTGCCGAGGTGGAAGCGGGTGACGTCGGCGCCGGGCCGGATGCCGAGCGAGGCGTCGGTGGTGGCGCAACCGGCGAGCAGGGCGGCTAGCGCCGGAGCGAGAATGAGCAGACGCTTGCCGGGCATGCCATGTCCTTTCGCTGGTCGATCCTTGTCACACGCAACGAGTGAAAGGTCGAATCGCTGCCGAACCGAGGCGGCTGGACAAAGCGGCGCGCATAGCGCGTGCGTCAAAACGGATGATCCTGGAAGAAACTTCCAATTCCGGCGCTTCCAATCGCCGAAAGCTTGCAAATATCGCAGCGCACAATCGCGGCGATTGCAAGATCCTGCTCCGCTGGGCCATGCTTCCTCCGCATATTCAACAGGGGAATGCACCAATGAAGATCATCTCGACCGCGCTCGTTTCCGCCAGCCTGCTGGCTCTGACCGCCTGCGGTGGCGGCACCAAGGCCAATACGAGCACCAATTCGACGAACACCACGACGACGACCGAGACGACGGTCGGCGAGAATACGACCAACTCCGCGCTGCCGGGCGTTGACACGGGCAATGCCTCGGTGACGACGAACACGACGACGACGAACGTCTCGACCAACTCGGTCACCGGCGAGAACAGCTCCACGACGACGACGAACTCCGTCACGAAGTAAGCCGCGTCGGCACTTTTTCCGCTCAAGTCTCCCTAGATAGAAGCGGTGCCTGCCCCCGGTCTTTCGAGGCCGGGGGCTTTCGTTTCTGCGTTCTGAAGTTGGCCGGCGCCCGTCTCGCGTCAGCGCGAGACATCGTCCGACACCGGATAAGCGGTCGTCGATTTCACCCGCTCTATCGCGAAGTGCGAGGTCACCGTCTTGATCGGCACTGTCGCGATCAGGCGGCGGTAGAGCGCGTCATATTCCGCCATGCTGCCGACTGCGGCGCGCAGCAGATAATCGACGTCTCCGGCCATCCGGAACACTTCCATCACCTGCGGCAGGGCGCGGACCGCGGCCTCGAACTGCGCCATCCATTCGGCGCTGTGATCGGCGGATTCGATCTGCACGAACACGGTGAGCCCCGCGCCGACCGCTTCAGGATCGACCAGAGCCACACGGCGCACGATCACGCCCGCCGCTTCCAGCTTCTGGATACGCCGCCAGCAGGGGGTCTGGGACAGGTTCACCCTTTTGGCGACCTCGGCGACGGGAAGTGACGCATCCTCTTGCAGGATGGCGAGGATTTTGCGGTCGGTACGGTCCATTTTCACATCTCTTTCGCCGCAGCGCACAACTTGACTTGAAAGGCGCCCGCCTCTAGGTGGGCCCCTCGCTTTTCCCGGCACAACAATCAGAACGCAAGAACAGGCAGGTCGTCCGCGCCATGAAGATCCGCAATTCCCTCAAGTCGCTGAAATCGCGTCATCGCGACTGCCGGGTGATTCGCCGCCGTGGCCGCACCTACGTCATCAACAAGACGAACCGCCGGTTCAAGGCGCGCCAGGGCTGATTCCAGCCATGCGTGACGGCGGCCCAACCGCCGTTATTTTCGACGTCGGCAATGTCCTCTACGGCTGGGACCCCGACGCCTTCCTCGCACAGCAGATTCCCGACGATGAAGCGCGCCTGCGCTTCGTCGCGGATAGCGGCCTGTACGCCTGGCATGATGGCCTCGACGGCGGCCGTTCCTATGACGAGGCCGCGCGCGAGCTGAGCGAGATCTTCCCGGCCTATGCCGATGTGATCGCGGCCTGGGGCGCGCGCTTCGGCGAAACGATCAAATATCCCGTGCCCGGCATGCCCGAACTGGTCGCCGAGCTGGATGCGCGCGGCATTCCGCTGTTCGGCATCACCAATTTCTCCGCCGATTTCTGGCCGCCCTTCCGCGCCCGCGAGGCGGCGTTCTTCGATCGCTTTCGCGACATCGTCGTCTCAGGCGAGGAGAAATTGCTGAAGCCCGATCCGGCTATCTACTGGCTTGCGCTCGACCGCTTCGGTTTGCAGCCCGAGCAGGCCTTGTTCGTCGACGACCGCCAGATCAACGTCGATGGCGCCGAGGCGATCGGCATCGCCTCGCATTTGTTCGTGGGCGCTGACGATCTGCGGGTGCGCCTGACGGCCGAAGGGCTGCTGCCCTAATCGTCAATTCCGTCATTGCGAGCGCAGCGAAGCAATCCGGCCTCTGTTGTTGCGGGCTGGATTGCTTCGTCGCTTACGCTCCTCGCAATGACGACGGCGCGGTCATCGCGCCATCAGCACCCGCGCCTGCGTGGCGATCTGGGCCAGCATCGGCGCGGTGGTGACCGGGGCGGTGCGGGCACGCTCCACCGTGCGGCGGAATTGCTCGATCCGCGGCGCCTGTTCGGCGACCCAGGCATCGACCTCGGCGCGCGGGTCCTTGCTGCCCCGGCGGTCGAGGAAGCCCAGCCGCAATTCCTCGAAATCGCGGGCCAGACCGGCGGTGAGCAGGCGCTCCCACTGGTCCTTCGCCTTGAAATGATTGGCCGCATTCTGCGCCCAATCCAGGCCCAGCGCCTCGCCCAGTTTCGAATAGGCCTGGGTCAAAGCGATCTCGTCGCCGCCGATCCGCTGGCCCAGCATGGCGAGGCCGATCGCCCCGTTCATTTCCTGTAGCCGGACGATCCGGTCGACCAGATCGGCCGGCGCGCCAAGTTCGAGCAGGTGGCTGCGCGCCCCGGCCGCATCGGCGCGCGGCTCGGGCCGGAGCAAATCCTGCAGCGCGGCGTCGAGCTTGCTCAGCCCCGGCTGCAGCATGGTCACGATCGCGCCCGGCAGCAACGTGGCCGAGGTGCCGCGCAGAATGTCGGCAATGTGCATCTGCAGGCCGGTCGAGGCCTGTTCGAACAGCTCCAGACGGATTTGCTCGGAGACGTCGGCGGTGTCGAGCGCGGCCCACAATTCGCGCATGCCGAACAGCCGCTCGGCCGCGACGAAGGCGATGGCCATCTGCCCGAAGGACGAGCCTTCCTCCTCGACCAGGCTGAACGGCGCGACGATGCCCAGCCGGTTGACGATGCGGTTGGCGATCTTGGTGGCGATGATCTCCTTGCGCAGGCGATGCTGCTCGATCGCGCCACCGAACTTGTCCTGCATCGGCGCCGGGAAGGCGGCGAGCAGTTCCGCGCCCATCGTCGGATCGCTGTCGAGCTTGGTCCGCTCGATCGCGGCCTGAAGCTCCATCTTGGCGCTGGAGAGCAGGATGGCGAGTTCGGGCCGGGTCAGGCCGCGATTCTCGTTCGCACGGCGCAGCAACTCCTCATTGCTGTCGAGACCCTCGACCTGCCGGTTGAGCCGGCCGCTTTCCTCCAGCAATTCGATCGTCCGGACGAGCGGCGGCAGCGCCTCGGCGCCGCCCTGCTCGGCGATCGACAAGGCCAGCGTCTGCAGGCGATTGTCTTCCAGCACGAGTGCGGCGACCTCATCGGTCATGCCGCGCAGGAAGTCGTTGCGCGTTTCCAGCGACAGCCGGCCTTCGATCATCTCCCGGTTGAGCGGGATCTTGATGTTCACCTCATTGTCCGAACAATCGACGCCGGCACTATTGTCGATGAAGTCGGTGTTCACGCGGCCGCCCTTCTGGGCGAATTCGATGCGCGCGGCCTGGGTGATGCCCAGATTCGCGCCCTCGCCGATCGCCCTGGCGCGCACCTCGTCGGCATTGATGCGGACAGGATCGTTGCCCGGATCGCCGGCCTCGCTCTGGCTCTGGTGCGAAGCCTTCAAATAGGTGCCGATGCCGCCGAACCAGAGCAGGTCGACCGGCGCGCGAAGGATCGCCTGGATGAGGGCGGTGGGCTCGATCTCGGCGACGTCGAGGCCGAGCATCGCCTGGATTTCGGGGGTCAGCTCGATCGACTTCTGGCTGCGCGGGAAGATGCCGCCGCCCTTCGAGATCAGCCCGGCCTCATAATCGGCCCAGCTGGAGCGCGGCAGCTTGAACAGCCGGTCCCGCTCCGCCCAGCTCGCGGCCGGGTCCGGATCGGGATCGAGGAAGATGTGGCGGTGGTCGAAGGCCGCGACCAATTTGATCGCCTTCGACAGCAGCATGCCGTTGCCGAACACGTCGCCCGACATGTCGCCGACGCCCGCGACCCGGATCGGCTCGCTCTGCACGTCGATGCCGACTTCGCGGAAATGGCGCTGGACCGAGACCCAGGCGCCGCGCGCGGTGATGCCCATCGCCTTATGGTCGTAGCCGTTGGAGCCGCCCGAGGCGAAGGCGTCGCCCAGCCAGAAGCCGCGCTCGAGCGCGATCGCATTGGCGACGTCGGAGAAGCTCGCCGTGCCCTTGTCGGCGGCGACGACGAAATAGGGGTCCTCGCCATCGCGGACAAAGACGCCGTCCGGGTGGACGACCTGGTCCTCGACGATATTGTCGGTGACCGAGAGGAGGGAGCGGATGAAGATCCGGTAGCTTTCCGTGCCTTCGGCGAGCCAGGCGTCGCGGTCCGAGGCCGGGGGCAATTGCTTGGGATAGAAGCCGCCCTTGGCGCCGGTCGGCACGATCACCGCATTCTTGACCAGCTGCGCCTTCATCAGGCCGAGGATCTCGGTGCGGAAATCGTCGCGCCGATCGGACCAGCGCAGGCCGCCGCGGGCGATCGGGCCGCCGCGCAGGTGAATGCCCTCGACCCGCGGGGAATAGACCCAGATTTCGCGCCACGGCCGCGGCGCCGGCAAATTGGGGACCGCGGCGGAATCGAGCTTGAACGCGAGCGCCTCGGCGCCGGCCCCGGCGAAGGCGTTGGTCCTGAGGATCGCGGCGACGACGCCGCGAATCAGCCGCAGGATGCGGTCCTCGTCGATCGCGGCGACGTTGCGCAGGCC
>JAFAEG010000141.1 GCA_023424095.1 Pseudomonadota bacterium
CGCGGGGGGCGCCGCCGACCAGCCGGATGTTCCGGGCCGGGGCGACGCGCGGCAGTCCGCTGCTCGCCGATCCGGGCGAGCTGCGGCGGATGGCGCGGCTGCCGGGCACGGCGGAGGAATTGGAGGCGGTGCGGCGGGTGCTGGCGGCGCCGGCTTCCTCCTTGCTGCTCGCGGCGCAGGCGACCGAGCCCAATGTGCGCGGCGCCGATCTGTCGCGCGAGCGGGTGCTGCTTTTCTCGACCCACGGCCTGACCGCGGCGGAAGCATCCGGCATTGGCGAGGCCGGGCTGGTGCTGACCCCGCCGGCGGAACCGAGCGCGCAGGATGACGGCTTCCTGTCCGCATCGGAGGTCACGACATTGGACCTCAATGCCGAATGGGTGATCCTGTCGGCCTGCAACACCGCGACCGGCGACGGCCAGGGCAGCGCCGGGCTGGGGCCGCTGGCGCGCGCTTTCTTCTATGCCGGGGCGCGCAACCTGCTCGCCTCGCACTGGCCAGTCAGCGACGAGGTCGCGCCGGTGCTGATCGCACGGACGCTGGAGCTGGAGCGGGCCGGGACCCGCCGGGCCGATGCCTTCCGTCAGGCGATGGGCGAGATCCGGACGCGGGCGGATCGTCCCGAATGGGCGCATCCCTTCTACTGGGCGCCGTTCGTGCTGATCGGGGATGGCGGGCGCTAGGTGGGTCGGCTAATCCGTCGCCATGTCCACTTTCACCATCGACAGCGGCACCAGCCGCGCCAATCCCTCGCCAGCGCCCGGCAAGCGGGTCACCGTGCCGGCGCTCAGGGGACGCAAAGGCGGCGAGCCGATCGTCTGCCTGACCGCCTACACGATGCGCACCGCGCAACTGCTGGACGAGCATTGCGACCTGTTGCTGGTCGGCGATTCGCTCGGGCAGGTGATTTACGGCCTGCCGTCGACGGTGCCGGTGACGCTCGACATGATGTGCGCGCATGGCGCCGCAGTGGTGCGCGGCTCCTGGCACGCTTTGGTCTGCGTCGACATGCCGTTCGGCTCCTATGAGGAAAGCCCGGAACAGGCCTTCCGCAGCGCCGCCCGGATCATGAAGGAAACCGGCGCCGCTTCGGTGAAGCTGGAGGGCGGCGAGGCGATGGCGGAGACGATCGCTTTTCTGTCGGCGCGCGGCATCCCGGTGGTCGGCCATGTCGGCTTGACCCCGCAGGCGGTGAATGCGCTCGGCGGCTATCGCGCCCGCGGCCGGGACGCGGCGGAGAGCGCGAAGATCCTGGCCGATGCGCGCGCGGTCAGCGACGCCGGCGCCTTCCTGCTCGTGCTCGAAGGGGTGATGGAGGAGATTGCGGTCGAGGCCACCAAGGCGGTGTCCTGCCCGACGATCGGCATCGGGGCCTCGGCGCAGTGCGACGGACAGATCTTGGTGACCGAGGACATGCTGGGCCTGTTCGAGCGCACCCCGCGCTTCGTGAAGAAGTTTGGCGATCTGGCCGGGGAGATTTCCGCCGCCGCATCGACCTATGCCGCGGACGTCCGCTCGCGGGCCTTCCCGGGTGAGGAGCAGGTCTACCGGCCCAAATGAGGCCTTGATCCGTGCCTAAGGCGGGTCGGGCATAAACGGTTTCAGCTTCCGTTCACGCCCGCGGGCCGGTAAGGAGCCTGCCGCAAGGGCGTGCAGGGATCACAAGCGGGTTTCGAAGCGGCGCCTTCATCCGCAAATGGAGACGGGATTTTGGCGGTCAAGCCGAAGAGTGATAGCGACACTTTCCTGCGTGAGGTCGACGAAGAGCTGCGGCGCGAGCGCGTCAGCGGTTTCGTCACTCGCTACGGCACCTGGATCATCGTCGGGGTCGTCGCACTGCTCGCCGCGATCGGGGGCTGGATCTGGTATCAGCACCAGCAGAGCGAGCGCGCGGGCGAATTTTCCGGCAAGCTGATCGAAGTCAGCGACCAGCTCGCGCAGAACAATGCGGGGGCCGCCGCCGGCACGATCGACGAGCTCGTCGACAGCGGCAATCCGGCCTATCGCGTCGCCGGCCTCTTCTCCCGCGCCAATGCGCAGATCGCCACCAACGCCATTCCCGCCGCGATCGACACGCTGAAGCAGATCGTTGCCGATGACGGGGCGCCGCAGCCCTATCGCGACGCTGCCCTGATCCGGCAGACCCTGCTGGAATTCGAAACGCTTCCGCCCGAACAGGTGGTCGAGCGGATGCGGCCGTTCGCGGCAGCCGGCAACGCCTGGCACGGCTCGGCCGGCGAATTGCTCGCCGCCGCCTATATCAAGCAGAACAAGCCGGAAGATGCGGGCCGCGTGTTCGAGGCGATGGCCCGCGACCGGGCGGTGCCGGAATCGATCCGTCAGCGCGCGGTGCAGATGGCCAGCACTTTCGGCATCGACGCGGTCGAGCTCGATCCGGGTCTGGAAGCGGCCGCCGCCGGCAACATCGCGGCGGCGCCGCAGCAATGATCGATATCGTCGTCCCACGGGGAAGAACCGACTTGGCAAGGAAGAGCGCGCGTATGAAGCCGATCGTCACCATGGCCCTCATGAGCGGCCTGCTCGCAGGCTGCAGCGTCTTCAAGGGCGATGGCGGCCCGCGCACCGGCACGGTCGGCGCGCGCGAGGCGGTGCTCGGCGCTGAGGCGCAGGTCGAGGTCGATCCGGCGCTGGCGGGAACGCCGGTCGTCGTCCCGGGCCCGATCGCCAATCCCGATTGGCCCCAGCCGGGCGGCAACCCCGCCCATGCCATGACCCACGTCAATCTGTCGGCCTCGCCGGCGCGCCAGTGGAGCGTCAGCATCGGCACCGGCAGCAGCGGCCGCGGCCGCCTCGCGGCTGAGCCGGTGGTCGCGGGCGGACGGGTCTACACGATGGATACGTCCGGCACGGTCCGCGCCTTCGACGCCAATAGCGGCGCGCGCATGTGGGAAGCGCAGATCCGCGGCGAGCAGGCGACCGGCGACATCCTGTTCGGCGGCGGCGTCAGCTTCGATGACGGCCGGGTCTATGCGACCAATGGCGCCGGTTACACCGCCGCGCTCGACGCCAATACCGGCGCGCAGATCTGGATGGTTCGTCCCGGCGGCCCGCTGCGTGGCGCACCGACCGTGGTGCCCGGCAGCGTCTATGTCGTCAGCCAGGACAATCAGATCTACGCGCTGAACACGGCGAATGGACAGACCCAGTGGAACGGCATCGGCGCGGTCGAGCTGGCCGGGGTGTTCGGGGCCGCGGCGCCGGCCTTCGCCCAATCCACCATCGTCGCCGGTTTCTCGAGCGGCGAGCTGACCGCTTATCGTTACGAAAATGGTCAGGTGGTGTGGCAGGACGCGCTCGCGCGGACCGGCATCAGCACCATCGTCGGCAACCTTTCCGACATCGACGCCGATCCGGTGATCGACAATGGCCGAGTCTTCGCGGTCGGCCAGGGCGGCCGCATGGTCGCGGTCGAACTGGTCAGCGGCCAGCGCGCCTGGGAAATCAACATTGCCGGCATTTCGACCCCGTGGGTGGCCGGTGACTGGGTGTTCGTGGTGACCGACCGGGCCGAATTGCTCGCCGTGGCCCGCTCGTCCGGCCGGATCCGCTGGAAATCGCAGCTGCAGCGCTTCCGTTCGCCGGAACGTCGCAGCGCGCCCGACCGGATCGGCAACATCCGCGTGACGCCGGGCTCCGGCCCGATCTTCTGGCGCGGCCCGATCCTCGCCGGCGGCAATCTGGTGCTGGCCAGCTCGACCGGTCAGATCATGCTGATCAACCCGGCCGACGGCGCCACCCGTGGCACGATCACGCACACCACCCCGATCTCGCTGCCCCCCGTGGTCGCGAACGGCGTGATGTATGTGCTCGACGATCAGGGCATGCTCACCGCTTATCGTTGATGCAAAGTTCCTCCCCTCGTTTTCGAGGGGAGGGGGACCGCGAAGCGGTGGAGGGGCCGGTGGCGCAAGCCGCCGGTCTTTCTTGTTTTGGACCCGAAGAACGCTCGCTCCGCTCGCGCCCCTCCACCGCCTGCGGCGGTCCCCCTCCCCTGCAAAAGCAGGGGAGGAATAGGAGCCTCAGTGAGCGACCACCGGCGCGTCGGCTTCCAGCCCGTCATCGTGGCTCGGCCGGCCGGCGGCGCGTTCCACCTCGTCGGCGCGGTGGATGGCGGCGTGGTAGCGGCGGCTGGCGAGCAGCCAGAGCGGGATGACGGCGGCGTAGATCACGAGCGTGCCGAGGCAGAGCGAGTAGGCGACCATCTGCTCGTCGCGGAACACATAATCGGTGATCGTGGCGAAGAAGAGCGCGCCAAGGCCGCCGCCGATCAGCGAGCCGAGGAACACGTTGATCGCGATGAAGCGGGCGCGCAACCAGCTGGGCGAGGCGTTGACGATCGCGCCCGGCAGCAGGGTCGCGGCGCCATAGGTGAACAGCAAAGGCGTGCAGAGCACGACGAGGCCGAGCCAGGGATTGGGGAGGATCGGGCCGATCGCGGCGAGCGGCGCGATGACGATCGCGGAGATCACCTTCAGCCGCAGTGTCGCATCCTTGCCCATTCGGCGGCTGAGCCTGGGGGTGAAATAACCGGCCGCGAGCGCGCCGAGAATGCCGGTGCTGACCGCGACCGCGCCGAAGGCGATGCCGGTATCCTGCAGGCTCCAGCCATGGACCCGCTGGAACATCACCACCACCCATTGCGGATAGCCGTTCAGGAAGAGCACGAAGAGCGCGTTCCCGGCCATCAGCGGAATGATGTAGCCGCGCACATTGTAGAGGTGCGCCATGAGCCCTTCGCGCGTTTCCTCTCCCGCGACCTTCTTGGGCGCGGGGGTGCGCTTGTCCTTGGTCAGCAGCAAGGGGATCACGAGCAACAGGCCGAGCGCCCCCGCAAAAATGAAGGTGATCCGCCAGCCGCTCAGGCCGATCTGCTCGGCGGTGCCGCTGCGCGTCAGCCAGTCGGTCAGGGTCGCGGCGCCGGCGGTGGCGAGGGTGATGCCGATCGGCGTCCCAAGCTGGAAGATGCCGAGCCCGCGTGGGAGCACGGTTCTGGGGAAACGATCGGAGAGCAGCGAGATCGAGCAGGGTACCGCCGTCGCCTCGCCCAGGCCGACGCCCATCCGGCACAGGAACAGGATCCAGAAGGAGGAGGCGAAGCCGAAACCGATGGTGAGTGAGCACCAGATGGTGACGCCCATCGCCAGCAGCAGCGCCCGGTTCATTCGGTCGGCCAGCCAGGCGATCGGCAGCGCGCCGACGCCGTAGCAGATCGAGAACGCCAGACCGGTCAGCAGCGAAATCTGGGTGTCGGTGAAATTGAATTCGGCCTTGATCGGCTCGATCAGGATGCCGATCAGCGTGCGGTCGAGCCAGGAAACGGTTGCGACGGCCATGACCAGCCAGGCGAGCCGCCACGCCCCTGGTGCAGGCTTGAGCAACTCGTGATGCTCGCTCTTGCCCGCGGTGTCGACGAATACGGCCATGCACTGTCCCCCGGATCGGCGCGTAGCTAGCGCGCGCGCCGTGCGGCTAGCAACCCTATGAGAAGCGCAATTCGTGCCGAAAGCGGGTCACTTGACCGCGGGCGCACTCTCCGCCACCGCAGCGCGCATCATGCCGCTCCCCACGCTCGCCATCGTCGGCAGGCCGAATGTCGGCAAATCGACCCTCTTCAACCGCCTCGTCGGCAAGAAGCTGGCGCTGGTCGACGACCGTCCCGGCGTGACCCGCGACCGGCGGGAAGGGGAGGCGAGCCTCCTCGGCCTCGAATTCACCGCGATCGACACCGCCGGCTATGAGGATGAGGATGCCGCCTCGCTGCCCGGCCGCATGCGCGCGCAGACCATGGCGGCGGTGCGCGAGGCGGACGCGGTCCTGTTCCTGATCGACGCGCGCGCCGGGGTGACGCCGCTCGACGAAGAGATTTCCCGCTGGCTGCGCGAGGAGCCGACCCCGGTGATCCTGGCCGCCAACAAG
This sequence comes from Pseudomonadota bacterium, assembly GCA_023424095.1. Taxonomy (GTDB): domain Bacteria; phylum Pseudomonadota; class Alphaproteobacteria; order Sphingomonadales; family Sphingomonadaceae; genus Allosphingosinicella. The sequence continues at coordinate 5,938 of JAFAEG010000141.1, forward strand.
GCCGAAGGCCGCGCGGGTGAGAGCGGCCTGCTGGAAGCCTACGCTTTGGGCCTCGGCGATCCGATCGCGATCAGCGCCGAACATGGCGAGGGCGTCGCCGACCTGTTCGAGAAATTGCTGCCCTATCTCGACCGGCCCGAGGGCGCGGAAGAGCCCGAGGATGAGGACGGCACCGGCCCGCTGAAGCTGGCCGTGGTCGGCCGGCCCAACGCGGGCAAGTCCACGCTCATCAACCGCATTCTGTCCGAGGAGCGACTGATCACCGGTCCGGAAGCCGGGATCACCCGCGATTCCATCGCGATCGACTGGCTGTGGACCGCGCCCGACGGCAACGAGCGGCCGGTGCGGCTGATCGACACCGCCGGCATGCGCAAGCGCGCCAAGGTGCAGGACAAGCTCGAGAAACTCGCGGTTTCCGACGGCCTGCGCGCGGTCGACTTCGCGGAAGTGGTCGTGCTGTTGCTCGATGCGACCCTTGGCCTGGAAGCGCAGGATCTGAAGATCGCCGACAAGGTGCTGCAGGAAGGCCGCGCCTTGATCATCGCGATCAACAAATGGGACGTGTCGGAGGGTGGCAGCGGCCTGTTCAACGGCATTCGCGCCGCGCTCGACGAAGGGCTGGCGCAGGTGCGTGGTGTGCCGTTGCTCACCGTCTCGGCGGCGACGGGAAAGGGCCTGGATGTCCTGCTCAAGGTCGCCTTCGAGGTGCGCGAGGCCTGGTCGCGGCGGGTGCCGACCGGCGAACTGAACCGCTGGTTCGAAGCGTCGGTCGAGAAGAATCCGCCGCCCGCGCCCGGCGGCAAGCGCATCAAATTGCGCTACATCACCCAAGTGGCGAACCGCCCCCCGACGTTCGTCGTGTTCGGCAATCGCACCGACGATCTGCCGGAAAGCTATCGCCGCTATCTGGTCAACGGCATCCGCAAGGAATTGGGCTTCGGCGCGGTGCCGGTCCGGCTGAACTTCCGGTCCTCGCGCAACCCGTTCGATCCCTGATCGAAAAGTCGGGCGCGGCGCGACGAAAAGCGTCGAGCGTCAATGGCTTTTTTACCCTTGGCGCATAGCGTCCGCACACCGCAGAACGGAAGGTGCGCGCGTGGCCGAAGAGATTACGGACGAGGTTGTCGACTGGTCCGTCTATTCGTCGGTGCGGTTCGAGCTGGGCGCGAACTTCGTGCGCATCCTCGGCTATTTTCACGAAGACGGTGAAAAGTCGGTCGCCCGAATCGAAGCGGCGATGCACGGCAAGGACGCCGCCGCGATGATCATCCCGGCGCACACGATGAAATCCGAGGCCCGGCAATTCGGCGCGATTCCCCTGGCGGTGCTGGCCGAGGACATCGAAACCGCCGCCCGCCATGCGGTCGAGATGCAGCTCTTCCCGGACGATATCCTGCCGCAGGTCGCCCAGCTTAGGCCGCTCTACCGCAAGACCATCGACCTGCTGATGGAACGCGCCAACCCGCTGCAGCAGCGCCGCGCCGCCGGCTTCGGGACGCGCAGCTAGCGCCGCATCGGCTCCAGCTTCCCCCGCGACAGGCTGCGCCAGAGCCATTCCAGCGGGCCGTAGCGGTAGCGGTCGAGCCAGGGCTTTGACCAGGCGAGCATCAGCAGCCACATCGCGATTACTGGTAGCCACAATTCGATCCGGCTGAGCGCGCCGTAGAGGCCGAGGCCGTAGCCGTAGAAGAGCAGGGTCATCAGGATCGAGGTGCCGAGATAATTGGTGAAGGCGGCGCGGCCGGTCGCGGCGAGCCGTTCGACCAGCCAGCCGCCGCGGCGGGCGAGCAGGATGATCAAGGCCGCGGTCGCGACGATCATGAAGGGCCGGAATGGTGTCGTCCCGGCCAGCGCGAAGGCGAAGACTGCCGAGGGCGCGAAGTCGGCGCGCAGCAGCAGCCAGGCGAGCGCCGCATAAGCGGGGATGCCGATCGCGAAGCCGGCAACCATCCACCTGCGGTAGCGCGCCGGCTCCCACGCGCCGGTGAGGAAGCCCGACTTCAGCGCCGCCATGCCGAACAGCATGTAGGCCAAAGTCTCGGCGAGCATGAAAAGGACCTGCACGAACGGCACCATCCCCTGTTCGATCAGCCGTTCGTGGACCAGCCCGCTCCACGGGCCGTGGGCCAAAGCGAGATCGTCGGCCAGGGCCTGGGGGCCGAGCGGCGCGAAGCCCTTGGCAAAGGCGTCATAGCCATCGAGCAGCACCGGATCGGTGCTGCCGTTCGCCACCGCCGAAGCCAGAAAAGCGAACTTGCCCGCGCCGGCGCCCATGATCGCGACCTGCACGAGCAGCAGGATGATCCCCCAGATGATCAGGGTCCGCACCCGGCAGTTGCGGAAGAAGAAGAGCAGCAGCCCCGTCATCGCATAAGCGGCGAGGATGTCGCCGAACCAGATGAAGTAGAAATGCAGCAGCCCGAACATGAGCAGCCAGAACATGCGGGCATAATGGACGCGCGCGGCGCTCACGCCCGCGGCCCGCGCCCGCTCGATCACCAGCAGGGCGCTGGCGCCGAACAGGAAGGAGAAGAGACCGCGCATCTTGCCGTCGATGAAGACGAAGCTGAAGAGCCAGGAGGCGAGGTCCGCGTCGCTTTCCAGGCCGTAAGCATTGGGGTTCATATAGGCCGGGAACGGCATGGCGAAGCCGACGATGTTCATCGCCAAGATGCCCATCACCGCGACCCCGCGCACGACGTCGAGGGAGGGGATGCGGGAGTCGGACAACGGCGTCGATGGATCCATGGCAGCCCCCGGCGCCACCATTAGGCGTTCGTCAGGCCCTTGTCGAAAGGCAGGCGCGGGCGCCCGTCCGGGCGGGGTGGCTTATTCCCCGCCCGCCGGCTTGCTCTGCAGCTGGACGTAATTTTGCAGACCCATCTGCTCGATCATCACGAACTGCTTTTCGAGGAAGTCGACATGCTCCTCCTCGGTCTCGAGGATGCGGCGGAAGACCTCGCGGGAGACGTAGTCGCCGACGCTCTCGCAATAGGGAATGGCTTCCTTCAGCTGCGCGATCGCCTCGCGTTCCAGCTCGAGATCGGCGCGCAGCACCTCCTCGACATTCTCGCCGATGCGCAGCCGGCCGAGCATCTGGAAATTGGGCAGGCCGTCGAGGAACAGGATGCGCTCGGACAAGGTGTCCGCATGCTTCATCTCGTCGATCGATTCGTGCCGCTCATATTCGGCGAGGCGGGTGACGCCCCAATTGTCGAGCATCCGGTAGTGCAGCCAATATTGATTGACCGCGGTCAGCTCGTTCTTGAGCGTGTCGTTGAGGTGCTGAATGACCTGCGGGTCGCCTTGCATGACAAGTTCCTTTCGCCGCGGATATTACCGCAAGCGAGCGACAGGCGACAGTCAGAAAATGGCGGAAAACTGCGAAAAATCAGCGCGCTATTGCTAGGCGGTCGCACGTTCCGCGGCGATGATCTCGCGTGCGAATGAGAAGCATTGGCCGCACCGCGCGCGCTTGCCACAGGCCGCATAGGCGCTGGCCGGGCAGGATGCGCCGGTCCGCGCGGCCGCCCGCACGTCCCGTTCCTTGATTGCATTGCAGACGCAAACGACCACGCGAATCTCCTTGGTGGAGAGCATATAATATACTGATAATCGTTCGCAATAGCTTTCGATGACCGCGATCGGCGAAATCGATCAGCGCGCGGCGCGGCGGATCATCAGCTTCAATCCCGACCAGATCGAATCGATTGCGCACACCTTCACATCGACCAGATCGGTCGACGGCAGTATGGCGTCGCGGATGCGGTCCTCGTTGATGTTCGTCGGAACCTTCGACGCGCGTTTCGGCCAGGATACCCAGATGAAGCCGCCGGGGGCGAGCAAGGGACGGAGCGCGGTTAGCTTCGCGTCCATTTCGGCATAATCAGTGACGAAGATGTGCGCGGCGTCGATCGGCGCCGCGGGGACGGGCAGGGGGATGATGCCGGTCTCGCCAATCTCCTCCGCGACGGACGCGGGCATGCGGTCCCACCAGGTCCGCATCCCGGGCTTGAAGCCGAGCTTCTTCGCCAGCGGCGTCCCGGAATAGCCTTCGGTCATCGCCCTCGCCGGAAGTGACGCGCCGCGATCAGCGCGATGGGGATGCCGACCAGGAAGATGTGAAAGGCGAATTGCGCGCCGAAGCCGAGCCAGCTGCCTGGCAATGAAGGCGCGCCGGTGAAGCGGATCGGGACGACCAGCAGGTTCATGACGATATAGGTCGCGACGCCATAGAGTGCGCCCCAGAGGATGGGCTGGCGCCGGAGCGCCGGCAGTTTTGCAGCAGCGGCGACGTAGATCGCGGCCATGATCGCCATCAGCGCGAAGTGGACGGCCAGGCCCAGTGCGATCGCGCCCGCGCCGCTGTCGGGCGCGCCGGGAAAGGGGCCGGAGGCGACACCGCCCAGCATCTGGTCGATGCCGCGTCGCCCGTAGATGAGCGTCATCACGATGGCGGCGATGATGTCGAGCGTGCCGGCGACGAGGGTGGCGGTGAGGATCGGGCGGCCGAGGCGCATGACGGCGCTTCCTTCTGGTGAGGCGGCCCGATGACGATGCTGTCGGCTTGCTCCGCCAAGGTCAAGCCAGCCCGTGTCATTCCAGCGAACGCTGGAATCTCATGTCTCCCTTCGCGCCAGGCCGTGAGATCCCAGCTTTCGCTGGGATGACGGGTTGCTTCAGCCGTCCATCAGTGCCGGGAAGAAGCCTTCGTGCGCGCGGCGGAGGTCGGCGAGCGCGACCGAGAAGCCCGGCCCCGACACGGCATCGCCGCCCGTCGTGCCGATCCGCGCCGCAAACAGGTTCGCAGCGCTGGCCTGCGCGATCACGCCTTCGGGGTCGTTCGTCGCGACGAGGGCTCGGCCCTGGTCCTCGCCAAACAGGATCGCCGCGGGATTGGGCACGTCGGGGAGCGTCGTTTCGACACCGACCCCGCTCGCGAGGGCCATTTCCGCGATGGCGACCAAGGCGCCGCCGTCCGAAATGTCATGAACGGCTGCGATCTGGCCCGCGCCGATCATCGTCTGGAGCAGTTCGCCGAGGCGGCGCTCCACCGCCAGGTCCACCGTTGGTGCGTCGCCATCCTGACGGCCATGAACTTCACGCAGCCAGAGGGACTGGCCGACATGACCGGTGGAATGGCCAATCAGGACCAAAGCGAGGCCTTCTTGCTTGAAGCCCAAAGTCGCCGACCGGTTCCAATCACCGAGCAGGCCCACCCCGCCAATCGCCGGGGTCGGCAGGATGGCGCTGCCGCCACCCGTCGCCTTGCTTTCGTTGTAGAGGCTGACGTTGCCGCTCACGATGGGGAAATCGAGCGCGATGCAGGCTTCGGCCATGCCGGCGAGACAGCCCGTGATCTGCGCCATGATTTCGGGCCGCTGCGGGTTGGCGAAGTTGAGGCAGTTGGTGACCGCCAGCGGCTTCGCGCCGACCGCGCAGAGGTTGCGATAGGCTTCGGCGATCGCCTGCTTGCCGCCTTCATAGGGGTCGGCATAGCAATAACGCGGCGTGCAATCGGTGGTGATCGCCAGCGCCTTGTCGGTGCCGTGGACGCGCACGACCGCCGCATCGCCGCCGGTCTGCACCGTGTCGCCGCCGACTTTCGGATCATATTGTTCGTAGATCCAGCGCCTGGAGGCGATGTCGGGGGAGGCCATCAGCTTCAGCAGGTCGGCGCCGATGTCGCTGCTTTCCGGCACTTCGCCGAGCGGCTTCACCTGCGCCCAGGCCTTATAATCCTCACGCGACAAGGACGGGCGGTCGTAGAGCGGCGCCTCGTCGGCAAGCGGATCGAGCGGAATGTCGCAGACCGTCTCGCCCTGCCATTTCAGCACCATTCGGCCGGTGTCGGTCACGGTGCCGATCACCGCGAAATCCAGCTCCCATTTGCGGAAAATCGCTTCGGCGAAGGCTTCGCGGCCGGGCTTGAGCACCATGAGCATGCGCTCCTGGCTCTCGGAGAGCATCATTTCGTAGGGCGTCATACCGGTCTCGCGGCACGGCACCTGGTCCATGATCAGTTCGATGCCGACGCCGCCCTTGCTCGCCATCTCGACGGAGGAGGAGGTGAGGCCGGCGGCGCCCATGTCCTGGATCGCGACGATCGCGTCGGAGGCCATCAGTTCGAGGCACGCCTCGATCAGCAATTTTTCGGTGAAGGGATCGCCGACCTGCACGGTGGGGCGCTTGGCGTCGCTATCCTCGCCGAAATCGGCGCTCGCCATGGTGGCGCCGTGAATGCCGTCGCGGCCGGTCTTGCTGCCGACATAGACGACCGGATTGCCGATTCCCGCCGCGGCCGAATAGAAAATCTTGTCCGCCTTCGCGACGCCGACGGTCATCGCGTTGACCAGGATGTTGCCATCATAGGCCGGGTGGAAGTTCACCTCGCCGCCCACGGTCGGCACGCCGACGCAATTGCCGTAGCCGCCGATCCCGGCGACGACGCCGGCGATCAGATGCTTCATCTTCGGATGATCGGGGCTACCGAAGCGTAAGGCGTTCAAATTCGCGACCGGCCGAGCGCCCATCGTGAAGACGTCGCGCAGGATTCCGCCCACGCCCGTCGCCGCGCCCTGATAGGGCTCGATGTAGGACGGGTGGTTGTGGCTCTCCATCTTGAAGATCGCCGCGTCGCCATCGCCGATGTCGATCACGCCGGCATTCTCGCCCGGACCGCAAATCACCCAGGGGGCGGTCGTCGGCAGCTTCTTCAAATGGATGCGCGAGCTCTTGTAGGAGCAATGCTCCGACCACATGACCGAGAAGATGCCGAGCTCGGTCAGGTTCGGCTCGCGGCCCAGCGCGTGCAGGACGCGGTCATATTCTTCGGTGCTGAGGCCATGGTCGGCGACGATTTGCGGTGTGATTTCGCTCATGCCCGCGCGCTCTAGGCGATGCTCCGGCGGGGTGGAAGCGGGTGCCATGAAAAAGGCCGGCCCGGATGATCCGGACCGGCCCATTTGCATGATGCAGGAAGGCTTAGCGGTTGTTGTGCGCGCGGCACCGTTGCTCGGACTTGCCCGGCGCCTTGATGCGCGCATCTTCGGCATTGGCGCTGACGGTATAGCCTTCGCCGGAATAATTGCTGTTCGCCTCGGCCGCCGTCACGCGAACGCGCTCGGACTGGCTGGTGCCAATGCGGGCGAACTGGCCGTCCGCCGAGAAGTCGGCATAGATCAGGCTGTTGTCGGCGCAGCGGAAGGTGCGGGCGATCATCGCGGGCGGAAGCTCGACCGGCGGTGCGTTCTTGAGCTCTTCCGCCATCGGGTCCTTGGCCTTGCCGACCGTCTCCGGTTCGGACTGACAAGCAGCGAGAGTGATCAGAGCGGCAAGGGGCGCCGCGGCGAGCAAACGAATTTTGGTCATGGCCGCGCAATTGGTTCCCGAAAGCCTCAGGTCAAGCGATTCGTTGATCTTGCTTACCATTTGCGGCATGTTGCGAAGCTATGACGGCACCGGCGATTGGCCCAACACCGGACCCCGGTGGCGGAGGAAGAGACGGCATGCAGCGCGTCCGCATTGGCCTCACCGGGCTCGGATTCGTCTTCGTGGCGGTGCTGCTCGCGACCGCGCTGGCGGGAACGCCGGAAAGCGAAATGCCGGTCACGACCAACACCGGCGCCGCCCTCAATGGTCAGGCCGACGTGCCGAAGGAGCCGCTGGCGGAGCTTGGCGTCGCGCCCGGCAATGCCGACGCCACCGGCAATGGCGCATTGGTCAACAAGGCCGAACCGACTCCCCAATGACCGGGTTGCAGCCAGGCGCGAAAGACTCGCTGCCGGCTTGTGCAGACTCGCATGCCGAAATTGGGGATCGGCCAATAACAACTTTATCCACAAGGCTATTCAGCGCGAACAAGACAAGAACAAATGTGCAGAACGAACCAGGAATACCCAAAGCCTCCCCATAGCGGTGCATGAATTCCCCAAAAAAGGCACCGAATCCCCTTTTTTTCTTTACCATTCTGCCTTATCCCCAGACCTCCAGTCAGGGGCGTTTCCCGTTCATTTCGTGAAAACGGCGTGGAGCCGCGTGGCGAGGCTCGCTCCGCGGACGGGGAAGTCGTGTGTTTGGGGGCGGTGCCAAATTGGACCGGGAGCAGTTCTTCAGAGGGAGCGCGTTGAACGCGGTGGACGTCAAAGGGCGTCTGTCCGTGCCTGCGTTCATCCGTCAGAAGATCGAGCGTCGCTCCGACGAGAAGATCCTCGTCCTCTCGCTTCACCCTGAGTTCCAGTGCCTGGTCGGCTACGACAGCAATCACAGCGCGGTGATGTACGACCGGGCCGAGACCCGGCTGGGCGACAATCCCGATCCCTTCGCCGAGCTGGACATGCAGGCGGGTCTCTTCGCCGGCACCTCCGACGTTCCCTACGACACGTCCGGCCGCATCCTGATGCCGCCCCGGCTGAAGCGCCGCGCCGACATTGACGATCTCGCCATGTTCATCGGCATGGGCGCCGAATTCCAGATCTGGAACCCCTGGGTCGCCTTCAAGAGCAAGTCCAAGGCGCTGAGCGCTTTGGCCGCCGATCTGCTCGAGGAGCGCAAGGGCTCATGACCGCCGCGCCCCACATTCCCGTCCTGATGGACGAAGCCGTCGCCGCGCTCGCCATTGCCCCCGGCGAGACGCATGTCGACGGCACGTTCGGTGCAGGCGGCTACAGCAAAGCCATGCTCGATAAAGGCGCAGCCCGCGTCTTCGCATTCGATCGCGACCCCCAGGCGATCGAGGCCGGCGAAGATGTCGTGGCTGCGAGCGGGGGGCGCCTGACGCTTGTTCCGGAGCGTTTTTCCCGGATGCGTCAGGCGCTTCGCGACCGTGGTGTCGAAGCTGTCGACGGCGTGACGCTCGACATCGGCGTGTCGTCCATGCAGCTCGACCAGGGCGAGCGCGGCTTTTCCTTCCTGCGCGACGGCGACCTCGACATGCGGATGACGCCGGAAGGGCGCAGCGCCGCCGACATCGTCAACGATGCCGACGAGGAAGAGCTGGCCGACATCCTCTACCATTATGGCGAAGAGAAGAAGTCGCGCCGGGTCGCCCGGGCGATCGTCGCCGCGCGCCCGCTGACCCGCACCGGCGAACTGGCCGACGTGGTCCGCAAGGCGCTCGGCCATCATGCCGGCATGAAGAAGGACCCGGCGACGCGCACCTTCCAGGCGCTGCGCATCGCCGTGAATGACGAATTGAGCGAGCTGGAAGAGGGCCTCGAGGCGGCGGAGCAGGTGCTTCGTCCCGGCGGCCGGCTCGCGGTGGTGACCTTTCATTCCCTCGAAGACCGCATCGTGAAGCGCTTCCTCAAGGCGCGCGGCGGTCTCAGCAGCTCGGGTTCCCGGCATCTTCCCCTCAGCAATGCGGGGCCCGAGCCCACTTTCAGCGACGTCGCCAAGCCGGTTCGCCCCGGCGAGGCGGAAGTCGCCAGTAACCCGCGCGCGCGTTCGGCGACGTTGCGTGCGGCCCGGCGCACTGGGGCGCCTTCGCTTAACAGCCCAGGCAAGGAGACGAGGTCATGATCGCTCGCAGGTTCACGTCGGTGGTCTGGGTGGCCGGAATCGGCGGCGCGGCGCTCTTTTGTTACATCCTGTCCTCGAAGGTGGCGGAAGAACGGACCGGCCTGGCCGAACTCGAAGCGCAGATTCAGCGCACCGAGCGCTCGATCCAGACGCTGAAGACCGAGATCGGCACGCGTGGCCGAGTCCATCAGCTGCAATATTGGGCTTCGGCGGACTTCGGTTTCGCCGCCCCGACCGCGAGCCAGGTCATCGAGGACGAGGTGAGCCTCGCCAGCCTGCAGGCGCCGGCCGATGTGCCGACGATGGAAGCGCCGGTGCGCATGGCCCAGGCGCCCGCCGCCGCGCCCGCGCCGCTGCCGATCAATGCCCCCGCCAACATCGTTGCCGACCCCTCGAACCGCTGGTCGCTTGAGCTGTCGAACGGCGGCACGGTGGTGGTGCAGCTTCGTCCCGATGCCGCCCCGCTGGCGGTGGAGCGGATCAAAACGCTGACCCGCCAGGGCTTCTACAATGGCCTGACC
>JAFAEG010000010.1 GCA_023424095.1 Pseudomonadota bacterium
ATTCTTAACTGTCAAGACATATGTGACACTCTCGGATCCAGTTGCTCTGATATATTGATTTTTCCGGCACCTCTTTTCCGGGGAATTGTTTTCGACTTGTCAAGTGCAAAGAGCGACCAACGGAAGCGTCCCTTGACAGGGAGAAGGTATAGACCTGTGTGCAGGTGAACAGCAAAGGAAGCAGGAAATCCAGGCGCAAAGACATTCTACTCTATGAGATACAATTTCGATGACACTGCCTTTACAACTTACCATTTTTTGAATAAATATAGTTCGAATTGATTAAAAATCATGTTATGATAAAAATAAAGAGAATGTTCTGTCTTCCGGTGGAAAATCCGAACATACAAATCTTCCTTGTTCTTCTTTACAAGGACGTCTGCATGTCTCAACGATTCCTCATAATCTGGCTTTGCAAGTTGAAGATTCATTGCCATAAAGCAAGCTTCTCCATTAAAGAAGTCTGCTGCTTCCATCTCAATGCAGGAATTGCATACTTCCAAGGCAGCTTCGTACTGATTATCCTCTGCAAGTATTTCGGCTTTAAGCAGAAGGAACTGATGCTTTGAATCTTCGTAATACTTTATTTGAGATGCTTGGTCCAGCAAGGAGAATGCTGTTTTAAACTCCTTCTTCATAGATAGCGCCTTGATGTAATCATAACGAAGGTCGGCATCCTCGGGGAACTTATCTGCTGCCATTCTTGCAAAGCTGATCGCCTGATCATAATCGCCATTATGAATAAGGATTTGCGTCTTTATATGATATCCATCATAAAGCTCCGGAGCCGTTTTAAGAGTTCATCCGTGTCGGCTTCGGCAGAATCGAGCATATCAAGTCTCAGTTCTGCGGAAATCTTCTTGACTATATAATCAGGTCTTGAGGGATTCTTGATACATGCCTTTTGGAAATACCTCTATGCCATATGATCATCGTTCAGGTGTTCATATGCCATACCCATAAAAAACATCATTTCATCGCTATCATACCCATTGGTAATAGCCATGTTGTAATACTCCAACCCTTCATGAACCTCGTCATTCATGAAGCATGCATTTCCATAGAGGAAATACAGCAGTCCATTTTTCTCAATTAAAAACGCCTTTTTGTAGGAGTTCTTTGCCTCTTGAAAGTTATTTATTGATAGCCATATATAGATCACCATAGTTTTTATAGCTATCCATTACCATGGGATCTATTTCTATAGCACTGTCGAGCTTTGTTTTAGCTGCATCAATATTCCCCGATTTAATTAACAGAGAAGCTTGTTGATTCAAGTCAAGTGCATTTAGTCTCGATTCGCTCATCTCCATATTTGATCCTCCTAGTTATTTTCGACAGTCACTCTGATTGGACTATGTGCTTCAATTTCTGAAACAAAATCAACATCAGAGCACCGTGTGCTTATGTACAATAACGTATCGTGTACTACACGGTCATACGTCGGCGTTTTACTAATTGCTCCAGTTTTATCAAAGTTGAACCATTTAGCGTCTACTGTTCCATAGAAATGGATTCGTTGTGATTCAGCTTTGTAGAGACATTTCGTAATTTCAGAATATTTCATAGTATTTATCTCACGCCTGGTAACTTTAGGACTGTAATAGCGTTTTGGCCGATACAGTACCAGACAAGAATCATAAAACTGAAGTTCAATGGGTGATGGCATATTTACTTTTTTGGGGCCAATAAAGCAAGTTCCAATTGCCAGTGCAAAGAGCAGGCACCTTGCTGTCCAATTGAGTTCCGAAAAGATGTTTTCTCGAAACACAAAAGATGCCATCAAGATTATGGCTACCACTACCCAAATGGTGACCTTTATCTTGTGTGCCGAACTGTTGTCTCTTGCAGGCTTTAAAACAGCTTCACTTGTTTTTAATACATGGTTTGGCGTCATCTCTCTCCTCCTTATGCAGCAAGATCAATGCTAATGTCAGGAACAGTAATATCGGGAACAGAAATATTGATGTTACAAGAAGACGAAAGCTTTGACATGATGCTGCTATCAATAATGTTATCTGTGTCAAAGACAGGGGACGATATGATTTTTGAGTTGATTTTATCTCCAATCCCATAAAAATCATCTATAGTAACATGATCAAAAAAGTCAAAGGATATTTGACCTTTTCCAATTGCATTAATCCCCGGAGTGTCCTTCGTTACAGTAAAAACAGTTACACAAGGTATAATAACATTTTACGCCAGTATCGAAAATGTTGCTGAGAGTAAATCCATCTTTAAACAAATCCTTGGAGATACTCAAATAATTCTTCGTGGTTTTAATCCCATCTTTGACCGAGCTGAAATTTGCAAATCTCTTGCTTAAGTTAAACTTGAAATCGCTAAACATTCTCGTTCCAAAATCTTTTGCAATTGACCAGTCCTTAAACTTAAGAGCAGCTTTTATGTCTTTGAAACCGGTCTTGAATTTTGAACCGATCCCTTTAAAGAAGTCCTTTGAAAATAGATCTTTGATCTTGATATCTGTAAGGCTCTTTGAACTGCTTGTAGCCCATTTATATCCGTTCTTGAGTAGCTTTCCTACACTACTCACAACAGTAATAACGGTACAACACAAGTTCACAACATCAATACCAGTCGCGATATTTCTCGAAAGATTCACATGGTTATTTACTCCGAATAAACCTCCACCCGTTTCATCTGTAATATCACCATCGCGCATGAAGTCCTGTATTGTGTTTTCAGCACTTAGTCTCTTTCCAGTTGCGGGATCATCGTTCTGAGTTGCGTTATATGCGCGCCCCTCATTTACGATATTAGCAATGCCGTTTGCGACAGCTATTACACCAGCAACAACTCCAGCGATAATCACCAACAATGCACCACCAGTTAGAATCGCTGCCACAATTGATAGGACTCCGATGGCTACCTCCAGGAGGTCAACTAGGACCCCCTTAATAAGATCCTTGCCACCTTCATAGTTGTACCACTCTTTGATGGATTCCTTTAAGTAGTTGGTTCCGGTTCTGAACATATCAGCTTTGTCGCTTAGCCATCTGCCGAATCCACTAGAGTTTCCGATAGAAGTGAAGAAATAGCTGATCGCATTTTCAACCTTGCTATTTCTAATTCCGTGGGTTTCTTTAAACGTAGCAGTCAGTGATGACACCTTTGAACGAACAGCTTTGTCGACGCGCTTGCACTCGTCCCGCAGATTGGGACTATGGAGAGGAATATAAAGCACGATTCAGAAAAGTGGATGAAAATGGTAGATTGTATCGTGATGATCGAGGTGGTGGTGTCAAACAGTATCTTGATGAACTAAAAGGAATCCCTATGGGCGATGTTTGGGATGATATTATGTCATTTCAACAGGCGGCGACATCAACTGAATTACTGGGCTACCCGACACAGAAACCAGAAAAACTGGTAGAAAGAATTATTCTGGCATCATCTAATCCTGGAGATATAGTACTCGACTGTTTCATGGGTAGCGGTACTACTCCGGCGGTCGCCATGAAACTCGGCAGACGATTTATCGGAGCAGACATCAACCTCGGTGCAATTCAGACAACTACAAAGCGTCTGCTTTCAATCGCAGCTGAACTGAAGCCCGCCCATAAGCCTGTGACCTACGAGATGATTCAGCCACAGCTTTCGATGGTAGCCGAGGAGCCCGCGGAACCGGAAGCCGCAGCCGAGTCGGAGGAAGACAGCGAGGACGACGATGAGTGAGATGGATAGCCTCGGATTTTTAAGGGAGCTGGAGAAAAAGCGACACCAAAAAGAGTACCTCGATCGAGTGAATCAATGGATTGCAGATTCGCAGAGCATGTTGCGAACAAATTTAATAGCCATACGCAAACAAGAGGATCAATTCGTGTATGGATACCAGGAGGGATATCAAAAAGCGCTTTTAGAACTCAAGGACTTAGCGGAGAAAGAGTATGAGACGGAGTAAATTTAACGCTAAAAAAATAAGCTACAACGGCATGACATTCGACAGCCGTAAGGAGCTGGAGCGGTGGCAAACCCT
>JAFAEG010000062.1 GCA_023424095.1 Pseudomonadota bacterium
GGCAGCGCAGCGGCGCCGCCCCCGGCAAAGGCCAGAGCGGCGGGGTCAGCCTCGGCGCGGGCGGACGCCTGGCGGGCGGCATTGGCGCCCGGCACCCGGCCGAGATTGGCCGCGGCGGCCATGTCACCCGGCGACAAAGAGGCCATGCGGGTCAGGAACGGCGCAAGCGCGCTCGCCTGCTGGGGATTGAGGACACCGGATGCCGCATTGGTCGCGCCACGCTCGTCGCCGGACAAAGCCAGCACCAGGATGCGGGCACGCTGGCCGGCGCGGTCGCCGCTGCGGATCTGCGGATCGATCAGGCGCAAGGCCGCCTCGCGCTGGCCGCTGATTGCCAGGCTCAGCGCCAGCCGGCGGCGCACTTCGGCATCGTCGCGGTGACGCAGGCTGGCGACATAGTCCTGCTGGGCGCGGGCCGTCTGCCCGCTCATGTCATAGGCAAGGCCGCGATCGGCCAGCAATTCGTTCACCGGCGCGCCGGCAGCAACGGCTTCGGCGAACAAGGTCAAAGCGGTCTCCGGACGGCCGATGCGGACATTGGCGGCGGCCATGCCGGCCTTCACCCGCGCGTCATTGGCCGCCAGTTCGTTCGCCCGCGTGAAAAAGCCGAGCGCGCCCTGCCCGTCGCCCATCGCCAAAGCGGCCCGGCCGGTCGCGACCAGTTCGTTCACGCTCTGCGGATTGGCGGCGAGATCGGACAATTGCTGGCGCAGGTCCGCGCCCGGTGCCGGCGTCGCCGCCGCATTCTGCGCCTGGGCGGTACCCGCGGTCGCAAAGATTCCCGATGCCGCGGCGAGCAATGCGCCGCGGAAGCCCCAACCCCGATGCTGCTTCATGCCCCGAATAAAACCCTTTTGGCGCGCGCGGGCAATGACTTGGCCGTCGTGCGTGCGGTCAGCCGGTGGAGGAAAGGGATAGGCTGCCACTTATTCGACCGGCTCGTCGTCATATTCTTCCTCATTTTCGACGGGGTCAGGGCCGTCGGCGACGGGCGGCGCGGCGACCGGCGGCGCGACCGGAGCGGGCTGCGCGGTCGGCGGCGCCATCCTGCCGGCACGCTCCTGCAGGCAGCGCGCGAGCTGCTGAGCGACCGCAAGCTGGCCCTCCGACGTCTGCGCATAAGCGCTGATGCCGGTCTTGTTGGCGAAGGCACTGTCGGCGGCGCAACCGCACGCGCCGCGCACGTCCAGGCCGGCCGGGATGCCGGGCTTGGCTCGGACCTCCTGCTCGCATTGGCCGACGAACGCGGTCTTGAACGCGGCATCCTCGGACGCCGCATTGCCGCAACCGGCGAGCGCTGCCAGCGCGACCAACGCTATCGCACCGATAACCTTCATGCACGCCTCCCCCCGGATGGTTTGTTCAGGGTTAGCTGCTTCGCCGACGACATCAATACCGGATCAGCTGATGCTCGGCTGGACGAAGATGTAACGGAACAGGTCCAGCGCGACGATGATCCCGACCGCGAGCCGCTGCACATGCTTGTTGGGGAAGGCAAGAGCCAGGCCCGCGAGGATGATGTAGGGAAAGACGTAGAACAGGTTGTTCATCATCATCGCCTCCCAGGTCCTGAACGAAATCAGGTTCAGGACGAGGATCAGCCCAAGATAGGCAAGATAAACTGCCAGGAATTCGATCCTGATCCT
Organism: Pseudomonadota bacterium; assembly: GCA_023424095.1. Lineage (GTDB taxonomy): Bacteria > Pseudomonadota > Alphaproteobacteria > Sphingomonadales > Sphingomonadaceae > Allosphingosinicella. Next base: position 1,647 of record JAFAEG010000062.1, read on the forward strand.
CTGCCACGTCACATACAGATTGATCGTTCCGCGCGCCGGGAACTTTGGAACCAATGCGGTTGCCGTCAAGTAGATGGCAGAGACCAGCAGGAACACCAGGCCGATCTCGCCGACGGTATATTCGGTCCGCGCGTTCATCGACCAGGTGTAAACCCAGAAGTCGAAATGGAGGATGAGAACCTCCACCATCCAGAGCAGATAGACCGACGACCAGAGCACGCGGGTGCGGGAGTGAAAGAGGCTCGCGATCCCGTTCAGGAGATGGACGAGTCCGAGCGAAAGAACAACGGACAGGAGCACCATCAGATAGTCGAAAATGCTCAAGACGCCCTCCTCCAAAGGGCCGGCGCGGCACTATTGTGCCTGGCGCTTCGTCCCCCACGTGAAGCAGAGATAACGACAAAACGCCCGCCGGGCCATGGCTCGGCGGGCGCGGTCAGCCCGGTGGACCGATGGTCGCGCGCGGTGGCGCGAGCGCCGGTGTGCGAGCCGTCGCGGGCCCGCACACCGGCGGAGCGATGCCTACTGGTTGTTCTGGCGGTTCAGAAAACGCGGGATGTCGAGTCCGTTCTCGCGCTCGCGGCGCATGCGGGGGCCTTCCTCGTCGACCTGGGCCTTGGCGGCGCCGCGGGCGATGTTGGACATCCGCTCGAACAGGGTGCCGCCGCTGGTCGCCGGCGCCGGAGCGGCCGGAGCCGCTTCTTCCTCGGCTTCCCAGCTCTCGGTCGCCGCCGGCTCTTCGGTCAGCATGTCGACTTCGCCGAGCAGAAGTTCGTCACCGCCCGCTTCCGCGGTCGGCATTTCCTGCTCGAGCGAGGCTGCTTCGAGCTGCTCGGTCTCGGCCGGCTCGTCGATCAGCGGCGCTTCCACGACCGGGGCCGGACGAACCGCTTCGGTTCGGCTGCCCGGGAAAGCGAAGACCTTCGCCGGCGGCGCCATGGTCGCTTCCTGAGCGTCGATGCCGGTGGCGACGACGCTGACCCGGATCTTGCCGTCCAGATCGTTGTTGAAGGCGCTGCCCCAGATGATGTTCGCGTCCGGATCGACCAGATCCTTGATGTGATTGGCGGCCTCGTCGACCTCCATCAGGCGCATATCCTCGCCGCCGGTGATCGAGATGATGACGCCCTTGGCGCCCTTCATCGACACACCGTCCAGCAGCGGATTGGCGATCGCCTGCTCGGCTGCGGCGATGGCGCGGTTGTCGCCGTCCGCCTCGCCCGTGCCCATCATCGCCTTGCCCATCTCGCTCATCACCGAACGGACGTCGGCGAAGTCGAGGTTGATGAGGCCGGGCATGACCATCAGATCGGTGATGCCGCGAACGCCCTGCTGCAGCACCTCGTCCGCCATCATGAACGCTTCCTTGAAGGTCGTGTTCGGGTTGGCGATGCGGAACAGATTCTGGTTCGGGATGACGATCAGGGTGTCGACATGCTGCTGCAGCTCTTCGATGCCCGCGTCGGCGCTGCGGCCGCGGCGATTGCCTTCGAAGCTGAACGGCTTGGTGACGACGCCGACGGTCAGGATGCCCTTGTCGCGCGCCGCCTTGGCGATGACCGGAGCCGCACCGGTGCCGGTGCCGCCGCCCATGCCGGCCGCCAGGAAGCACATGTGCGCGCCTTCAAGCGCCGCCTCGATCTCCGCAATCGCTTCTTCCGCCGCGGCCTTGCCGATTTCCGGGCGGGCACCGGCGCCCAGGCCCTGCGTGATCTTCGAACCAAGCTGGATCTTCCGGTCGGCAAGGCTGTGGTTCAGCGCCTGCGCGTCGGTGTTCGCGACGACGAAATCGACGCCCTGAACGTCCGATTGGATCATGTTGGCGATGGCGTTTCCGCCCGCGCCGCCGACCCCGATCACGGTGATCCGGGGCCGCAATTCTTCGACTTCCGGACGGATGAAATCGATGCTCATATCAGTCCCTCCCTGGGCCCCTCGCGGCCTGGTAAATCACTCGTAAGCCACTTTGCACGATGCGATTCTTGGGTGCGAGTAAAATCGTCATGATCGCCCCTCGAACCTGTTAATATTCACCACGAAGTGTCGCGATCATGCGGGACAAGAGCCCGCCGGACGGCTTGGCCGCGGCCCTGGTCATGGATTTCGCGATGCCCCGCCCCAGATCGAGTTCGTCGCTGGCCGCATAAAGCGCCAGACCGGCGAGCGTCGTGAAGCGCGGAGAGCTGTGCGCATCCGGCAAGCCCGGCAGCGACGGGCCGCCGACCCGCACCGTTCGGCCGAGCGCGCCCTGCAGATAATCGGCGATCCCCTTCATCTCCGCGCCGCCGCCGGTGACCACCACCTGGCGGCCGACCGGACCGGAAAAGCCCAATTGCTTCAGCGCTTCGGCGATTTCGCCGGTCAGCCCTTCCAGCCGGCGGCGGATCACCGCGACCAGTTCGGCGCGGGTGATGCGGATCGATTCCACCCCGTCCGCGCCACCCGCGATCGGGGCCAGTTCGACCATGTCGTGATTGTCGCGCGGCGAGGTGTTGGCCGAACCATATTTGGCCAGGATCCGCTCGGCCTCGGTGCGGCGGGTGCCGAAGGTGGAGGCGATGTCGTCGATGATGTCGCACATGCCGTGCGGCACGGTCTTCAGCCCGGCGAGCTGACCGGCGGCGAAGACCGAGACGTTGATCACGCCGTGGCCCAGTTCGACCAGCGCCACCCCAAGTTCGCGTTCCTCTTCGGACAGGCAGGCGCGCCCCGTGGCGACCGGCGAAGCGACGATCGCCTCGACGCCCAGATAGGCGGCCTCGACGCAGCGGCGCAGATTTTCGACCGGGGCCGGGGTCGCGGCGACAACGTGAATGTCGACCGCCAGCGTCTCAGCCTGCAGGCCGAGCGGCTTCTTCACCCCGTTCAGACCGTCCAAGGTGTAGAAAGCCGGGACCGCGTGAAGCACCATCCGTTCGCCCGGATTGATCCCGGCGCGGCCGCCCTCGAGCAATTGGTCGATGTCGCGCTGGACGATCGCCCGGCCGCCAATCTCGACCGCGACGTCGGCGACGTCGCTGGTCATGCCGCCGGCCGAATAGCTGACGAAGACATTCTCGATCCGGGTCGCGGCAATCCGTTCGGCCTGCTCGACCGCTTCGCGGATCGCGCTTTCACAGGCCGCCATGTCGGAAATATAGCCGCGCTTGACCCCGCGGCTCAGCCGCTGGCCGGTGCCGAGGATGGTCAACGTGCCTTCCGGGCCCGCCTCCGCGATCAGGGCGCAGATTTTGGACGAGCCGACGTCGAGTGCTCCGACGAGCTTGCGCTGGGTGGGTTGCGGGGAACGCGCCAATTCAGATCGTCCTCGAAAGATCTTGCGGCGGCTCGCTCGCGGCAGGGCCGGGCGCGGCGGCGGGGACACGGCCATCCGGCGCCTGGCGGAGCTGGACGATCATCTTGCCCCCGACCCGCATGTCGAACCGCAGGAAATTGCTGCCGAGCAGGCCGCGCCGCCCGTTCATTTCGGCGAAGCGGCGAAGCGCGTCGCCGGCTTCCTGCTCGCCTTCCGGCAGCATCAAGGTCTCGCCCGACTTGAAGCGAACGTCCCAGCGCCGTCCGCTGATCCAGGTCGCCCCGGCGAAATGCTCGCGCATCTCGGGGGCCCCGTCGAGCAAGGCGTTCAGCTCGCCCAGCCGGTGCTGCGCGCCCGCGCCGATCACCAGCGGCAGGTTCGGCAAGGCATCGCCGCGCAGCGCCGGCAGCACGACGCCGGAGCTGTCGATCAACTGCTGCTCGCGATCCCGCTGCCAGAGCGCGGCCGGAACGCGCTCCTCGATCTCGACCACCAAAGTATCGGGCAGCCGGCGGTGAACGCGCACTTCGCGGATCCAGCGATAGCGGGCGATCAATCGCTCGCGGATCTCGTCCAGGTCGATCAGCGGCATCGCCTGCGACGGTTGGTCGAGCGCGGTCTTGGTGACCTCCGCCGCGTTCAGCCGGTTGAGGCCGCGCAATTCCACCCGGCTCACCGCGAAGCCGGCGGCGCCGACCTGTTCGCCGATCGCCGTGCCGATCTTCTGCGGCAATTTGAACGCGAAGGCGGTCGCGACCGCGACCACGATCAGGGCCAGCACGACCGCCCAGGTGCCGAGCTTGCGCAAAGTCTTCGGGCTGATCGGCAGATGATCGAGCACACCGGCGGGCTTCGCCTTGCCCTTGCGCTTGGTCCCGGAATTGGAGCGGGCCGGGGTGCGGCGGGTCGTCGAGCTGCCGCCCCGGGCGATACGCGCACTCATTCGCTCCCCTCCCCTGCCAGCGCCTCGGCGACGATCTGCTCGACCAGTTCCGGATAGGAAATGCCGCGATAGCGGGCCTGCTCCGGAACGAGGCTCAATGGCGTCATGCCCGGCTGGGTGTTCACCTCGAGCAGATAGAGGCCTTCGACCCCCTTCTCATCGTCCCAGCGGAAGTCGGAGCGCGACGCGCCACGACAGCCGAGGTGGCGATGCGCGGCCAGCGCCATCCGCATCGCCTCATCGCGCACCGCGTCGGGAATGTCCGCCGGGCAGACATGCTCGGTCAGGCCGTCCGTGTATTTCGCGTCATAATCGTAGAAGCCGGACTTGGGCCGAAGCTCCGTTACCGCCAGCGCCTCGCCGCCCAGCACGGCGGTGGTCAGCTCGCGACCGCGAATGAAGGGCTCGGCGAGCAATTGCTCGAAATGCTTCCACGGGCCTTCGACCTCGCGACCGATCGGAGCCCCATGATTGCCGCCCTCGGTGACGATGGCGACGCCGACCGACGAGCCCTCATTGACCGGCTTCAGCACATAAGGCCGCGGCAGCGGATCTTCGTGGTAGAGGCTCTCGCTGGCGACGACGCGCCCGGCCGGCATGCGGATGCCGTGCGGGACGAGCACCTGCTTGGTCAGTTCCTTGTCGATCGCGACCACGGAGGTGGCGAGGCCGCTATGGGTGTAGGTCAGGCCCATCAAATCCATCAGGCCCTGCACGGTGCCGTCCTCGCCCGGCGTGCCGTGCAGCGCATTGAACACGACGTCCGGCGCGGCTTCGGCCAGCCGCTGCGCGACATCGCGGCCCATGTCGATCCGGGTGACGCGATGGCCCCGGCTCTCCAGCGCATCGGCGACGCCGGCGCCGGTGACCAGCGACACTTCGCGCTCGGCGGACCAGCCGCCCATCAGGACCGCGATGTGCAGCGGATTCATGCCGGCTCTCCCACACGCTGAATTTCCCATTCCAGCTCAACGCCGGAATGCGCCTTCACGCGGCGGCGGACTTCCTCGCCCAGCGCCTCGATGTCGGCGGCGGTCGCGTCGCCGGTGTTCAGCAGGAAATTGGTGTGCTTCTCGCTGACCTGCGCGCCGCCAATCTGCAGGCCACGGCAGCCGGCCGCGTCGATCGCCGCCCAGGCCTTGCCGCCCGTCGGATTCTTGAAGGTCGAGCCACCGGTCTTGGAGCGCAAAGGCTGCGACGCCTCGCGCTCGCCGGCGATGCGGTCCATCTCCGCCTGGATCGCCGCGGGATCGCCCGCGTGACCACGGAATATTGCGCCGGTGACGATCGCGCCCTCGGGCAATTCGCTGTGGCGATAAGTATAACCGAGCTCGCTCAAGGCCAGGGTGCGGGGCTCGCCCGAGCGCAGCACGACCTGCGCCTCGACCAGCACGTCCTTCACCTCGCGGCCATAGGCGCCGCCGTTCATCCGCACGAAGCCGCCGACCGTGCCGGGGATCGAGCGGAGGAATTCCAGGCCTGCGATCCCGGCGTCGCGCGCAGTCGAGGAGACAAGGATGCCGCTCGCCCCGCCGCCGCAGGTCAGCGCCATACCGTCGGCGCTCACCTTAGCGAACGCCTTGCCGAGCCGGACCACAACGCCGCGCACGCCGCCGTCGCGGACGATCAGATTGGAGCCGAGGCCGAGGCCCATCACCGGCACGGCCGGATCGAGATCGGCGAGGAAATCGGACAGATCATCCACGTCGGCCGGCTCGAACAGCCATTCCGCCGCCCCGCCCGCCTTGAACCAGACGAGCGGCGCCAGCGGCGCATTCGCGGTCAGCTTGCCGCGCACGCGAGGAAGGGTGGCGACGCTCACCTGTTCGCCCGCGCGGTGCAGATGCCGTCGGCCAGCCCCGCAGCCCATTTGGTGATGTCGCCGGCGCCCAGGCAGATGATCATGTCCCCCGGCGCGGCGAGATCGCGCAGTGCCGCGCAGGCTTCCTCGATCGAGCCGACGACCTGGGCGGCGCGGTGGCCGCGCTCCTTCAGGCCCTCGACCAGAGCGGCGCTGTCCGCGCCCTCGATCGGCTGCTCGCCGGCGGTATAGACCGGCGCGACCAGCACCACGTCGGCGTCGTTGAAGGCGCCCTGAAACTCATCCATCAACGCGTGCAGGCGGGTGTAGCGATGCGGCTGCACGAGGGCGATCACGCGCCCTTCCGCCCCCTCGCGCGCCGCCGACAGCACCGCTTTGATCTCGACCGGATGGTGGCCGTAATCGTCGATGATGGTCGCACCGTCGATCTCGCCGACCTTGGTGAAGCGACGCTTCACCCCGCCGAAATGCTCGAAGCCGCGCACGACGACATCGTCGGCAATGCCCATTTCCAGCGCCACGCCGATCGCGGCGAGCGCGTTCTGGACATTGTGCCGGCCCGGCATCGGGAGGGTCACGCCTTCGATCACCCGCACCTCGCCGCTGCGGTCGCGCACCGACACGTCGAAGCGATTGCCGCCCGGAAAAGGCTGGATATTGTCGCCGCGCACGTCGGCCTGCGCCGCGAAACCGTAGGTCACGATCCGCCGGTCACGGAGCCGCGGGATGATGGACTGCACCTCCGGGTGATCCACGCAGAGCAAGGCCGCGCCATAGAAAGGCACATTCTCGACGAACTCGACGTAAGCGTCCTTCACCTGATCGAAGCCGCCATAATGTTCGAGATGTTCGGGATCGATGTTGGTCACGACCGCGACCGTACCGTCGAGGCGCAGGAACGAGCCGTCGCTCTCGTCCGCCTCGACCACCATCCATTCGGACGAACCCAGCCTGGCGTTGGAGCCGTAGGCGTTGATGATGCCGCCATTGATCACGGTCGGATCGATCCCGCCCGCATCCAGCAAGGCCGCAATCATCGACGTGGTCGTCGTCTTGCCGTGCGTGCCCGCGACCGCGACGGTGCGCTTCAGCCGCATCAGTTCGGCCAGCATCTCGGCGCGGCGCACCACCGGCACACGGCGCTCATAGGCGGCCTCGACCTCGGGATTGTCGCGCTTCACCGCGGTGGAGATCACCACCACCGCCGCCTCGGCGACATTGTCGGCGCTGTGGCCGATCGTGACCGGGATGCCGAGTTTGCGCAAAGCCTCGATCCGGTAGCCCTCGGCCGCGTCCGAACCCTGCACCTGATAGCCCAATATGTGCATCACCTCGGCGATGCCGGACATGCCGATGCCGCCGATCCCGACGAAATGCACCGGGCCGATCTCGGTCGCGAGCCGGTCCGCCTTGGCATGGCGCAGGGCGATCATGCGGGCACCCCGTCGCCGATCGGGCGGCGGATCTTGGCGCGCACGTCCTGCTGCACCGGAATGACTTCCGAACCATCGTCGCCGATCCGCTCGACCAGATCGGCCAGCTTCTGCGTGGCGAGCGGGTGGCCGACCGAGGCCGCGCGGGCGGCGGCATTGGCCAGAGCCTGCGGGGCGAGGCCGAGCTTCTGCATCTGCTTCCCAAGCTCGACCGGATTGAAGCGCGACTGCGGGATCACGCGCGCACCCCCGGACTTGGCCATTTCGCGGGCATTGGCGGTCTGGTGATCGTCGGTCGCGCTCGGCAGCGGCACGAGGATGGCGGGGCGGCCGGCCGCGGTCAGCTCGGCGATGGTCGAGGCACCGGCGCGGGCGATCACCAGATGCGACCAGGCCAGGCGCGCGGGCAGATCTTCCATGTAGGTGGCGAGGTCGGCCGGGATTTCCGCCTTGGCGTAGCGGGCACGGACATCCTCGATATCCTCCTCCCGGCATTGCTGCGTCACCTGCAGGCGGCGGCGGAAATGTTCGGGCAGCAAGGCCAGCGCTTCCGGCACTACTTCGCCCAGGATCGACGCGCCCTGGCTACCGCCGGTCACGAGCAGGCGGAAGATGCCGTCGTCGCTCAGCGGCGGATAAGGCTCGGCCCGCAGCGCCAGCACTTCCTCGCGCACCGGATTGCCGACCAGCTCCACCTTGTCACGCGCCCGCGACGGCAGCCGGTCGACCTGCTCGTAGGCGGTGGCGATCGCATCGACCCTCCCGGCGACGAACCGGTTGACCCGGCCGAGCACGGCATTCTGCTCGTGGATCGCGGTCGGGATTCCCATTTTGCGTGCGGCCAGCAGGGCCGGGAGCGCCGGATAGCCGCCAAAACCGATCACTGCCGACGGCTCGACCGTCTCGTAGAGGCGCATCGCCATCGCGCGGCCGGTCATGATCGCACGGAAAGCCTTGAGCGCCTTGATCGGATTCTTGCTCATCCGCCCGGCGGGCAGGACGTGCACCGGCACGCGGTCGAACAGGCCGGGGATGCGCGAGCCGCGCTCGTCGGTGATCAACGCGACATGATGGCCACGGCTCAGCAACTCGGCGGCCAGCGCATGCGCCGGAATCATGTGGCCGCCGGTGCCGCCGGCGGCGAGGATGAAATGACGGGGCGGACGAGGGGAGTTCATTCGCTGGCTTTCCACCGCACGACGTAGGGCGAGCGGTCCTTGAACGGGTTACGCCTGGTGAAGGCGAGGAGCAGGCCGAAGCCGATCGAAAGCGCGATCAGCGACGAACCGCCATAAGAGATGAAGGGCAGGGTCATGCCCTTGGACGGCAGCAGGTGTACGTTCACCGCCATGTTGATCACCGCCTGCAGGCCGATCTGCACGGCCAGGCCGCCGGCGGCGAGGATGGTGAACTGATCCTCGACCCGCAGCATGCGGATCAGCACCCGGGCGATGATCGCGAAATAGAGGATGGCGATCGCCAGGCAGGCGATCATGCCGAATTCCTCGCCGACCACTGAGAAGATGTAGTCGGTGTGCGGCTCCGGCAGGGTGAATTTGCGCGTCCCCGCTCCCGGCCCCTGGCCGAACAGGCCGCCGGAGGTGAGCGTGTTCAGCGCCGCGTCGGTCTGGCCGCTGTCGCCCTCGCCGAACAGGAAGGCGTTGATGCGCGTCGTCGCCACCGGGTAGAAAAGATAGGCCGCGACCAGCAACGCCACGCCGCCGCCGGCCAGCATGTAGAGATATTTGAGCCGCGCCCCCGACAGCGTCAGCAAAGCGACGAAGGTCAGCACGAAGATCACCGTCTCGCCGAAATTCGGCTGCCGCATGAGCGCGAAGGCGATGATGCCGGTGATCGCGACGCTGGCCCAGACCATCGGCTGACCCAGGCTCGCGTCGCGCTGCTTCAGCGACAACAGCCAGGCGATCGACACCACGAACAAGGGCTTCAGGAATTCCGACGGCTGCACCAGCGTGAATTTCAGGTCGATCCAGCGCACCGCGCCGTTCCGCTCCGCGCCGATCAGCGGCACCGCGATCAGCAGCAGCACGCCGATCCCCGCGCCGATCAGCGCCAGGCGGCGGGCCAAAGTCTTGGGCAGCATCGACACCGCGATCATCACCGGCACGGCGATGGCCAGCCACATCAATTGCTGGGTGAAAAAGCGCAAAGGCGGATATTGAATGTCGCCGTGCGAAAGGCGCTCGGCTGCGGCGGGCGAAGCGGCGGCGACCGCGATCAGCCCGATCGCGATCAGCATCGCGACCATCAGCAGCAGCACGCGGTCGGTTTCCCAGAACCAGCGGCCCACCGGCGTCAAATCGGAGCGGTCGCCCCAGCGTTTCTTGTGCGGCTTGCGGGCGCGTTCCGCGGCGGGATCGACAATCTTCATGACAGCGCCTCAACCGCGGCGCGGAAAGCATCGCCGCGCGCCTCGAAATCCTTGAACTGATCGAAAGAGGCGCAGGCCGGAGACAGCAGCACCACTTCGCCCGCTTTAGCGGCACCGGCCGCATCCGTCACCGCCCGCGCCAGCGTTTCGGCCTCGGTAACGGGCACCCTGCCGCGCAAGAGCTGCGCAAACATCGGCCCGGACTCGCCGATCGTATAAGCGGCGCGAACGTGATCCAGATGCTGCTCGCACGGCCCGAGGCCGTCCGTCTTGGCCAGCCCGCCGAGGATCCAGTGAATGTGCGGATAGGCCGCCAGCGCCGGCGCGGCACTGTCCGGGTTGGTCGCCTTGCTGTCGTTGACGAAAAGGACGCCGTCCCGCTCCCGCACGCGTTGCATGCGGTGCGGCAGGCCGGGGTAGGTGCGGAGGGCCTCGTTGATCTGCGACCAATGGACGCCGAGAAGCCGTACGGTCGATATTGCGGCACTCGCATTCAAAGCGTTGTGTGGTCCCTGAAGCGACATCCAATGCTCTTGAGGAGCGACGAACGCTTCTCCCCAGCCGCGCCGGAGCCGATCGAAGGACACGGCCTCAATGCTCGGCATCTTTTCTGCGAGCTTCCGAGCCTCCTGATCCTCGAGCACGACAACCCGATCGAAGACATGATCATCGGACTGCATCTCGAACAGGCGCGCCTTCGACGCCGCATAAGCCTCGAAGCTCTCGTACCGGTCGAGATGATCCGGCGTGACGTTCAGCAGCACCGCGACCTCGCAGTCGAGGCTTTGGGTCAGGTCGATCTGGTAGCTGCTGAGCTCCAGCACATAGACCCCGCCTTCGGGCAGCGGCTCCTGACCGAGGATGGGCAGGCCGATATTGCCGCCCATCAGGCTCGGCACGCCGGCCGTCTGCAAAATGTGGTGGACCAGAGCGGTCGTGGTGGACTTGCCGTTGGTGCCGGTGATGCCGACCACCTTGTGCGGCGGCAATCCGCTGCGCGCCTGCGCGAACAATTCGATGTCGCCGATGACCGGCACCCCCGCCGCGGCGGCGTGCGCGGCGATCGGATGGCGGTTCAGCGGCAGGCCTGGGGTAACCACCACCCCTGCGAACCCGGCCAGATCGAGGGTCAGCGGATCGGCGAAGCTGAGCAAATCCTCCCTGTGAAGCGCAGCTTCATGGGGAGGGGGACCGCCGAAGGCGGTGGAGGGGCCAGGTGCAGG
>JAFAEG010000117.1 GCA_023424095.1 Pseudomonadota bacterium
GCGAAGAAGCGCCCGCCCCGCTGCCGCGCGACCCGCTCTGAACGCAGCGGACTTCTGCGCCAAACTGGCACGCCGCCGACATCGCGCTTGATTCGGGCGTCCGGTCGGGGCTGCTGGCCTGATGCGCCCTTCTGGTCCCCATCCGATCCGAACAGCCCGAACAGCCGTCGTGACTTCGCTGGCCCTGCTCGCCACCGGCTGTGGGGAAATGAAGACCAGCATGGCCGAGGCACGTGGCGGCGAGAGCCTGTGCGCTCCCGTCCCGGCGGCCCGCACCGACCAGGCCGCCAATGCCTATCAGCAGGCCGTGCAGCGCGACGAATGCATCCACCGCTGGAGCTATCGCTTCGCCAGGGTGCCGGACAGCGCCGAATCGGTGGTGGGGGCGGTGATCGGCGCCTGCCGCGCGCAGATCGACCGTTCCGCGACGATGCTGGGCGAGGGCGACGATTCGGCCGAGCGCTTCTATCTGGCGGAAATGGAGAAAGCCGCGAAGGAACGCGCCCTTTACCGCGTGATCCAGGCCCGCGCCGGCAATTGCAGCTAGAATTGCGGGCAGGCGACCGCCGCCTTATGCCCGCGGCAAGATGAATGCGCCGCCGCCCGATCTGCTGAATGCGCTCGCCGACCTGCTCGGCCCGAAGGGCTTTACCCGCGATCCGGGCGGTCTGGCGCCGTGGCTGGAGGATTGGCGCGGGCGTTGGCGCGGCGCGGCGGCGGCTTTGGTCTCGCCCGCGACGCGCGAAGAGGTGGCCGAGACCGTCCGGCTTTGCGCCGCAGCGCGCGTCCCGATCGTGCCGCAGGGCGGCAACACCTCGATGGTCGGCGGTGCAACGCCCGACCAGAGCGGCGACGCGATCATCCTGAGCCTGCGCCGGATGCGCAATATTCGCGCGCTCGACCGCGAAGCCAATCTCGCAATCTGCGAGGCCGGCGTGATCCTGTCCGATCTGCACGACGCAGCGGCGACGGTCGGGCGGCGCTTTCCTTTGTCGCTGGCGGCCAAGGGCTCGGCGACGATCGGCGGGCTGGTCTCGACCAATGCCGGCGGCACTCAGGTGCTGCGCTGGGGGACGATGCGCGGGCTGGTGCAGGGGATCGAGGCGGTGCTGCCCGACGGCAGCCTGTATGACGGGCTGATCCCGCTGAAGAAGGACAATCGCGGCTATCATCTCGGCCAATTGCTGATCGGCGCGGAGGGCACGCTCGGCGTGGTCACCGCCGCCAGCCTGCGGCTCGCGCCGGCGGTCGGCAGCCGGGTGGTGGCCTGGGTCGGGCTCGGCTCGGCCGGCGACGCGCTGCGGCTGCTGCGTCATCTGGAGTCGTCGGTCGGCGACGCGGTGGAGAGTTTCGAACTGATCCCGGCCAGCGCGCTCGACCTGGTGCTCACGCAAATCGCCGGCACGCGCGCGCCGCTGACCACTGCTCTGCCCTGGCATGTGCTGATCGAAGTGGTCGCCCCGGTGGCGGCGCCCAGCCCGGACAAGAATGTCCACGCCGCGCTCCACTCCGCGCTGGAGATCGGCATCGCCCAGGACGGCGCGATCGCCGCGAGCGAGGCGCAGGCGGAGGATTTCTGGCGGCTGCGGGAGGCGATTTCCGAGGCGGAGAAGAAAGACGGTCCCGCCGCCAAGCACGACATTTCCGTCGCGGTGCCGGACATGCCGGCCTTCATGGAGGACGCCGCCGCGCAGGTGGAAGCGCGCTTTGCCGGCACGCGGGTCAACGCCTTCGGCCATCTCGGCGACGGCAATGTCCACTTCAACGTGCGGGCGCCCGTGGGTGCAACGGCAGAGTGGGTGGAGGATGAGGGCGCGGCCGTCTCCGCCTTCGTCCACGACCTCGTCACCCAGGCCGGCGGCTCGATCTCCGCCGAACATGGCATCGGCCAGATGAAGCGCGAGGAGCTGGCGCGGCTCGGTGGCGCGGCGCGGATCGGCGCGATGCAGGCGATCAAGCGGGCGATGGACCCGCACAATATCATGAACCCCGGCAAGCTCGTGCCGGGCATCTGAACGTCCTTCCCGTCGCCATTGCGAGCGCAAAGAAGCAAGGCAGGGCCACGCACCCTCAGGATGGATTGCTTCGTCGCTGCGCTCCTCGCAATGACGGTGGGTAGGTGGGGAACAAGGGCAGAGATGTGACCGACAAGCTTCCAGTGCTCGTGACCGGCGGCGCCGGCTATATCGGCAGCCACGCCGTGCTCGCTCTGCTCGACCAGGGCTGGCCGGTGGTCGTGCTCGACAATCTGGTCACCGGCTTCGACTGGGCGGTGCCGAGGGCCGCGACTTTGGTGGTCGGCGACATTGCCGATGCCGATCTAGTCGCGCGCACCATCGCCGAGCATCGGATTGGCGCGATCATGCATTTCGCCGGATCGGTGGTGGTGCCGGAGTCGGTCGAAGACCCGCTCAAATATTATGACAATAATACCGTCCGCAGTCGGGCGCTGATCGCGGCGGCGGTCGCGGCCGGCGTGCCGCATTTCATCTTCTCGTCCACCGCCGCGACCTACGGCATTCCGGACACCGTGCCGGTCGCCGAGGACATGACGAAGCGGCCGATCAACCCTTATGGCTGGTCGAAGCTGATGACCGAACAGATGCTGGCCGACGCCACCGCCGCCCATCCGTTCAACGCCTGCATCCTGCGCTATTTCAACGTCGCCGGCGCCGATCCGCAGGGCCGTTCGGGCCAGTCCACCGCCGGCGCCACGCATCTGATCAAGGTCGCGGCCGAGGCGGCGACCGGCAAGCGCAGCCATGTCGCGGTCTTCGGCACCGATTTCGACACGCCCGACGGCACCGGCGTGCGCGATTACATCCACGTCAGCGATCTGGCCGCCGCCCATGTCGCGGCGCTGGAGAAACTGATCGCCGAGCCCACGCGCAATCATATCATGAATTGCGGCTATGGCCGGGGCTTCTCGGTGCTCGAAGTGCTCGACGCGGTCGACCGCATCACCAACATGACGATCGAGCGCCGACTGGAGCCGCGCCGGGCGGGCGATCCGCCGTCGCTGGTCGCCGACAACAGCCGCATCCTGGCCACCTTGCCCTGGCGGCCGGCACGCGCAGATCTGGACATGATCGTCGCCGATGCGCTCGCCTGGGAACGTAAGTTGGCCGACGCTTAAGTCGCTTTCGTCGCGGCTTTGCTTGCGATGAGGGCGGATATCTGGTTTCTCGTCACTGGCCGAAATCTTCGGATTTCCAGGCACTGTCGCGGCGGAAGGGGAACGGGCCGTTGCCGGAGCAGACGAATTCTGTGGGCAAGGTCCGCCGGACCTCCCGACACTTGAACCGCGGCGCCGTGAGCATGGCGGCGCTGGCCTGGCTGTCGCTGACCGCCTTCGCCCAGCCGCCGACCGTAACCCCGCCCACCCGGGACGAATTGCGCGGCACCACGCGTCCACCGACATCCGACGAACGTCCACGGCTGAGCGTCGAGGGCGAGCTGCCGGGCGCTGCCTGCGCGCTCGACCGGCCCGAATTCGCCGAGATCCGAGTCACGCCGAGCGCGGTGATGTTCGAGGATCTGCGCGGCCTCACCCCGGATGAATTGCGCGGCGCCTACGCACCTTATCTCGGCACCGACCAGCCGATCTCGGTGATCTGCCGGATCCGCGACCGCGCCTCGGCGATGCTGCGCGAAGCCGGCTATATCGCCGCCGTCGAGGTCCCGGAGCAGCGGATCGAGGGCGGGCAGATCCGCCTGCGCGTGCTGATGGCCAAATTGGTCGCTTTGCGCGTGCGCGGCGATGCCGGCGCGAACGAGCGGCTGGTCGCTTCCTATTTGCGCCACCTGGAGGGCCAAGAAGTCTTCAACCGCAACCAGGCCGAGCGCTATCTGCTGCTGGCCGGCGATCTGCCCGGCATGAACGTGCGGCTGGCGCTGCGGCCGACGGGCACCGTGCCGGGCGAGGTGGTGGGCGAAGTCACCGTGGTCCGACTGCCCGGCCAATTGGACCTCAATCTGCAGAATTACGGCGCGCGCGCCGTGGGCCGCGAGGGCGGGCTGATCCGGGGGCAATTGTTCGGCCTGACCGGCATGGGCGACCGCACCGCCGTGGCTTTCTATTCGACCCTCGATTTCGAGGAACAGCAGACGCTGCAGGTCAGCCACGATTTCCGGCTGGGCAGCGAAGGCCTGCAGATCGCCGCGCAGGCCACCTATAGCTGGGCCCGTCCGGATACCGGCGACCCCCTGCTCGACATCCGCTCCAAGACGCTCTTCGCCTCAATCGGCGCGCGCTATCCGTTCATCCGCAGCCAGCGCTTCAGCCTGATCGGCGGGGCCGGGTTCGACTGGTCGGACCAGGACGTCACCTTCGGCGCCTTGGGGCTGAGCCAGGACCATCTGCGCACGCTCTTCGCGACGCTCGATTTCGCCGCGGCCGCACCGGTCAGTTCGGCCGAGCGATCCGCCCGGCTGGGGCCGCGCTGGCGGCTGGATGGCGGGCTGGAACTGCGCCAGGGCCTCGACATTCTCGGCGCGAGCCAGGCCTGCGGCGTCAATTTCGTCAATTGCCTGGCGCCCGGGGTGATCCCGCCCTCCCGCTTCGAAGGCGAGCCCGGGGCGACGGTGATCCGCGCGCAGCTGGCCGGCGAAGCGCGGATCATTCCCGACATCAGCTTCTTTCTCGGCGCTCAGGCGCAATATGCCTTCGATCCGCTGCTCGCGTTCGAGGAATTCTCGACCGGCAATTATACCGTCGGCCGCGGCTATGATCCGGCCACTTTGGTGGGCGATCGCGGCATCGGCTTCCAGGCGGAGCTGCGCTTCGGCCGGCTCGATCCTCAGGGGCCGAACGATTTCGACATCCAGCCCTATCTGTTCTTCGACGCCGCCTGGGTCGGCAATGAGGATCGCCTGTTCATTTCCGGTGGCCGGCAGGATTTGCAATCGCTGGGCGGCGGCGTGCGCGCCATCCTTGGCGACCGGCTGCAACTCGACGCCGCGGTCGCCGTGCCGCTCGTCCGAGCCGGGCTGATGACCGAAAAGCCCGACCCGCGCTTCCTGATCTCGCTCACCACCCGGCTATGGCCCTGGAGTCGCTGATGACCCGCACCCGCCTGTCCGCCGCACCGCGCCGCGCCCTTTTGCTCGGCACCGCGCTCGCATCCCTCGCCGGCCTGCCCGGCGTCGCGCATGGCCAGGGGATCAATGGTACGCCCGGCACGCAAGCCGGGTCCGTCACCTACAATCGGGCCAACCCGCTGGGCGCGGGCACCGAGACGGTGACGATCAACTCGCCGCAGGCCGTGATCGCCTGGACCACCACGGGCGAGCCGGGACCAATCCAGTTCATTCCATCGGGCAATACCGTCGTCTTTCAGGGCGCGGCCGGCAACCCGAATTTCGCCGTCCTGAACCGCATCTTCCCGAACGCCGGCCAGACCATCGTCATCGACGGCAATATCATCAGCCGGGTTTCGGCCGTGAACAACGCCACCTCCGGCACCGTCGCCTTTTACACGCCGAACGGCCTGATCATCGGCGCCAATGCGGTGATCAATGTCGGCAATCTGATCCTCACCACGCTGGACCCCCAGTTCAACGCGGCCGGCCAGTTCATCAGCCCGGGCGGGACGATCAATTTCCAGCCCAATCCGAACATCCCCGCTTCGACCGTGACGACCCTGGCGGGATCGCAGATCACGGCCAACCAGCCGGGCAGCTACGTCATCTTCGCCGCGCCGGGCATCACCCATGGCGGCAGCGTGCGGGTGAACGGGTCGGCGGCCTATGTCGCCGCCGGGGCCGCAACGGTGACTCACAATGCGGGCCTGTTCGATATTCAGGTCACGCTCGGCACGACCCTGGCCACGCCTTTGGTCCATACCGGCTCGACCACCGGCCCGGCCAGCACGGGGGCCGCGGATCAGCATCAGATCGCGATGGTGGCGGTGTCGGACACCACCGCCTTCCAGGCCCTGATCGGCGGCCAGGTCGGCTATGACGCGCCCTTGAGCGCAGCGATCGAGAATGGCGCGATCGTCATTTCGACGCGGGTGCTGGCCTCGGCGCCGGACGGCGCGGCTACCGCGAACCTCCAGCTCAATGACGGCAATTTCACCTCCGACGTGATCGCCATGTCGAGCCACGACGCGAGCGTGCAGGGCAATGTCACTTTCAGCCAGGATCTGACCCTCGGTGCCCCGCGCAACGTGCGCATGACCGCGGGTGCCGGGCAGACGATCAATGTCGGCGGCGATCTGACGCTGACCTCGGAAAGCCCGGTCGCCAATCATCCCGGCATCGACCGCACCGGCGGCGACGTGCGCATGACCGCGAGCAATGGCGGCCTCATCCAGGTCACCGGCAGCGCCTCCGTTCGCGCCGACGGCATCGGCCGGCTCCTTCGGGGCGGCGGCCGGATCGGCAACGGCACGGGCGGCACGGCTGAAGTCGCGGCAGACGGCGGCACGATCCGCGTGGGCGGAGCGCTCACAGTGTCCGCGGACGGCCTGACCGAGAATGTCGCGCCGGTCATCCCCACGGGCGGCGGCATCGCCCAGGGCGGCAATGCCCGGCTGGCGGCCTTGAATGGCGGGGCGGTGACGGTCGGCGGAATCATGCGGACCTCCGCCAACGGCACCGCCGCGACCACCAGCGGCGGCGACCCTGTGACCCCGACCGGCACCGGCGGCGCGGCGAATGTCGACGCGCAGTCCGGCGGCCTGATCACGATCAACGGCGCAAGCACGGTCGTCGCGACCGGACGCGGCGGCGATCTGGCCACGGGCGGCGCGGTCGGCGGGTTCGGCCGCGGCGGTATCGTCACGCTCAGCGCGGGTGGGGGCAATATCGATCTGGTCGGCGGACTGACGGTCGATGCGCAGGGCATTGGCGGGCTCGGGCCGACCGGCGGCGACGGCACCGGCGGCGAAGCAAATATCACGGCCACCGACAATGGCCGCATCCGCTCGCCCAGCAACAACATCGTCAATGTCAGCGGCGTCGGCCGGGATGCCAGTCAGGTCACGTCGAATGGCGGCGCGGGCACGGGCGGCAGCATCCTTGTGCGGGCGGCCGGTGGCCCGGCCGGCGTCGGCACCGTCAACCTCGGCGCCTCGACCTTCACCGCGCAGGGCATTGGCGGCGCGGGCGGACCGGGCGCGGGCCCGCCTAGCCCGGTTGCGCCGGGCGATGGCGGCGCCGGGACAGGCGGCGAGATCACGATCATCGCCGATGCCAATGATGGCGTGCTGACCGTCAGCGGGATGCGCGCCGACGCACGCGGCCTGGGCGGCGCTGGCGGTGCTTCGGCGGCGGCGGGACAGGCCCCCGGC
>JAFAEG010000022.1 GCA_023424095.1 Pseudomonadota bacterium
CGGGTGTCTGCCCCCGGGGTTTCGCGGGGGGGACGTCATGGAGCTTTCTTCATCACCATGCCGGTGGTCCAGGCCCAGCGGCCGGCGAACGGCGCGACCTTGAACAGGCCCGCATCCACCTTGTCCAAACCGTTCTTCAGCGGCTCGAACAGTTTCGGCGCCTTGGCGGCGACCAAAGCACCCATCGACGTCAACGTGAAGAACTTCGTCTCCACCCCATCGAAATGCGCCCGCGCCGCGCGGACTTCGCGCATCTTCAGCGGATGCTCGTCCTCGGTGCGCAGATGCGGCGTAAAGTGGCGATACAGGTTGATCAAGGCATTGTGCGCCAGCGGCTCGAGGAAGACCGCCGCGCCGCCGGGCTTCAGCACCCGCGCGATCGCCGCATAGCTCTTCTCCAGGTCGAGATGGTGCAGGATCGCCCGCCCGATGACGAGGTCGAAACTCTCGTCCGGAAACTCCAGATCCTCGGCATTCATCCGCAGCAAGGTGGTCGCGTTCGAAAAGCCCGCTTCCGTCACCGCCTTGCGCGTTTCCTCGATCGCCTCGTCGGAAATGTCGATCGCGGTGACAATGCCGCCCCATTGGTTCAGCTTCACCGCATAGGACGAGTCCCCGCAGCCGAATTCCAGCACCTGCGCGCCTTTCGCCCGTGACTTAACCTCGCCTTCGAACCAGCGATAGGCCACGCGCGGCAGCTCGTAGATCGCGTCCGGAGCGCCATGCTCCTGCGCCTCGCCGAACTTGGCATTGTGAAAGGCGCGCTCCGCTTCGAGGCGGCGGGCGAGCTCAGCGTCATTGTTGGTCGGCAGGCTATCCATTGCGCCCGCCTACCGGAGCCGGGTTAAGGGAGAGTGATCACACCCCTTCCAATGGCGCATCGGCCGTCTCGACCGCTTGCATGAACGCCTGGGTGAAGGCCGGCACGTCCTCGGGCTTGCGGCTGGTGACGATGTTGCCGCTCACCACCACTTCCTCGTCCACCACCTCGGCACCGGCATTGCGCAAATCGGTGCGGATCGATTTCCAGCTCGTCGCGGTCTTGCCGCGAAGCACGTCCGCTTCGACCAGCAGCCACGGCCCATGGCAGATCGCCGCGACCGGCTTGCCCGCCTCGGCGAAGGTGCGGATCAGGCCCACCGTGGTCTCGTCCATCCGCAAACTGTCCGGATTGCGCGTCCCGCCGGGGAGCAGCAGGCCGTCATAATCGTCCGCCTTCACGTCACCGACCAGCATGTCCGGATTGATCGTGCGGGTCTTCTGGTCGCCTTTCTCACCCTGGATCGGGTCGGTCTTCAGCGAGGCCAAAGTCACCGTCGCGCCGGCATTTTGCAGCGTCTCATAGGGGCCGAACAATTCGCTCTCCTCGAAGCCGTCGGTGGCGATGAAGAGGATGCGGGCGTCCTGGATCGAAGGCATGGGAAATTCCTGCGGTTGATTGGGGTCTCGCTATGCAAACCCGCCCTACCCCAGCTTCGTTCCGGAACGAACCGCCGCCGAAACGCTTTCACCGCTTCACCTATGGCGAGCCAATCCTGCACCTTCGTCGATGACCTCGACACGCCCGGCATCACCCGGAAGAAGCAGGGCCGCTACTGGCAGTATTTCGATGCGAAGGGGAAACGCGTCACCGACCGCGACGAGATCGACCGGCTGAACGCGATCGGTCTGCCGCCAGCCTATGAACGCGCCTGGTTCTGCCCCAAGGCAAACGGCCATATCCAGGCAATCGGCTATGACGCCCGCGGCCGCCGCCAATATCGCTACCACCCCGATTTCCGCGCGAAGCAGGACAGCCAGAAATATGCTTTGATGGCCGAATTCGGCCGGGCTTTGCCGAAGCTGCGCAAGCGGGTCGAGGCCGACCTGAAGAAGCGCAAGGTGACGAAGGCGAATGTCGTCGCCGCCGTCATCAGGCTCCTGGATTGCGAGCATATCCGCGTCGGCAACGAACAATATGCCAAGGCGAACAAGAGCTTCGGCGCGACCACCCTGCGCAGCCGCCACGTCAGGCAATTGGGCCGCACCGTGAAGATGCGCTTCAAGGGCAAGCACGGCATCGAGCGCGAACTGAACATCACCGACCGCAACCTCACCCGCATCGTGAAGAAGGTGCAGGACCTGCCCGGCCAGAACCTCTTCCAATATGTAAATGACGATGGCGAGCCCTGCCCCGTCACCTCCGCCGACGTGAACGATTATATCCGCGACGCCACCGGCGGCGATTTTACCGCCAAGCATTTCCGCACCTGGGGCGCCTCGGCCTTGTTCTTCGAAACGCTTTGTGCCGCGGAACCGGGCGAGAAGATCGGCCTCAACACCGCTTTGGCCCCGGTCGCCGAAGCGCTCGGCAACACGCCGGCGATGAGCCGCAAATCCTATGTCCACCCGGCGCTGATCGAAGCGGTCAAGACGCGGCCCAGCGCCCCGCTCGGCAAGCTCAAATGCCCGCGCAAGACCGCCTATCTCAGCAGCGCCGAACGGGGCCTGCTGAGGTTTCTGGAAAAGAAGAGGTAACGTCATTGCGAGCCGCAAGGCGAAGCAATCCAGGGGTCGGCCGTTGCAGGACGGATTGCTTCGTCGCTTCGCACCTCGCAATGACGGGGCATGAACCACTCCGACATCATCGACAAATGGAACCGCATGCTCGCCTGGCTCTGGGAGAACGGCTTTGAGCTGAGCATCGCCGCGACCGTCGGCATCGGCCTGATCCTCGGCCTGCTTGGCCTGCGGATGCTCGCCTGCCGGCTGCTCGGCGGCCCGGAGGCGACCGGCTGGAGGCATGTCGCCGAGCGGGTGGTCAGCCGCACCCATATGCTCTTCATCGTCATCGCAATCGTGAAGCTGGTCAGCATGCCGCTCGCTCTGTCCGAGCGCGCCGACGCGACGATCAACATCTTCTTCGTGATCGCCGCCGCCTTCCAGGGCGCGATCTGGGTGCGCGCCTTCATCATCGGCATGATCGAAAAACGGATCGGCGCGCATGAGGATCACGGCACACTCGGCACTGCCATCGGCCTGATCCGGGTGCTGGTCACGGTCGCGACCTTCCTGATCGCGATTGTCGTCATCCTCGACAATATCGGCGTCAACGTCACCGGGCTGATCGCCGGCCTCGGCATTGGCGGCATCGCCATCGGCCTCGCCGCGCAGGGCATCTTCAAGGATCTGTTCGCGGCGCTCTCGATCGTCTTCGACCGCCCCTTCCGGCGCGGCGATTCGGTCGCGATCGGCGGCCCGAACGGCTTTACCGGCACGGTCGAGGATATCGGTCTTCGCACCACCCGCCTGCGCGCGCTGGACGGCGAACTGGTCTCGATCGGCAATGACAAATTGCTGCAGGACCGGATCCACAATTACGCTTTGCGGGTCCGCCGCCGCGTCGTCATGCCGATCAAGGTCGAGCCGCACACCGCGCCCGATCTGCTCGCCCGGGTCCCGGTGCTGATGAAGGAGATCGTCGACGCCGACGAGCACGCCCAGTTCGACCGCGGCCATCTGGTCAAGGTCGATCCGGAGACCGCCCAGTTCGACATCGTCTTCTACATCGACAGCGGCGACATGGTGACCTTCCTCGATGCTCGGCAGGCGATCATCCTCGCCATGCTCCGCCGTTTCGAGGAGCTCGGCATCCAGATCGCGACGCCGCCGACGGAGACCGAGATCAGGGTCGCCGGCGCCTGAAGCCTTCAGGCGGCGAGCTTGGCCTTGTGCTCGGCCAGTTCGCGCCCCTCTGCCAGCATCGCCTTCCAGTTCGGAATGGTGATCGCGTCGAGATACTCGCGCTGCATCTCTTCGGTCAGCACCTCGATCATCTGGCAGTCTTCCATGAAGATCTCGATCACGCCGAACACGCCGCCGCGCTTGCAATATTTGGCCTCCCAGCCCTCCCGCGCGCAGATCTCGAAGATCCGCTCGGACGGCAAAGCGGTGGCGATTGCCATATGGGTCGGATTGTGCCGGCGATGGGCCGACAGCACGCCGATCGCGTCGCCCTTTGTCGGGTGCAATTCGGTGCCGCGCGGATAGACTTCGATCATCGTCGCGCGATCGTCGCCCGCAAGCGCCGCCCAGCTGCCGTCGATCACCGCCGGGAACGGCAGCGCCTCGCCTTGCCAGATTTCAGCAATCACGCCCGCGACATGCTGCGGATCGTCGGCTTCGATGGAAACGTGAAAGAGCATGGTCGATCCTTTCGATCAGTTCTGGATTGCGGGAGCGGGTGGGGCCTCGCGGCCGAAGGCGAGCGCGGCCATCTGCCCGGCAAACAACAGCACGCCGGCGGCCCAGGCGAAGGCGGCGAACATCACCACCGTCTCGCTGTGATAGGTGATCGCGAGATAGACCCCGATCGGGAACAGGATCGCAGCCGGCGCCGCCAGCGCCCAGTGGAATTTGGCCGCCCAGCCCTTCTGCAGTTGCGGGTAAGCGCGGTAGGCCAGGCCGAACAGCGCCATCGACGCCCAGCCAAGCAGGTTCGCGTGGGCATGGACCGGCGACAGGCTGAAATCCTGCGTCGCCGCCATGATGATGCCCATGGCAACGCCCGCGCACAGCATGAGCGACGCCAGGAACAGAAATTTCGTATCGAGTCGCGTCATCGCATCCTCCCCCGGATTGATTGCGGGAGCGGACTTAGGTGCGGAGCCGAAACGAAGGCAGCGCGGCGCGACTTCTTTGCCGGATCAAGCGATCGGGCGACCAAACAGGCGTTCTAGCCGACTAAATCACCTGTTGCCGCTGCGCCGTTGCCAGTCGTCGTCCGAATTCGGCCGCGACCGCGCGCCGCAATCGGGGCGGCGCCCCTGCGCCATCTGCCGCTCGGCCCGCCACTGGCATTCGCGCTGCCGGGAGCCCTGCAGCCAGCCGGACTGGCCAACGGTCTGACTGCCGAAGCGCTGGACCGCTTCCTCGTCATTCACCCGCGAGGTCCAGGACGCGTCCTGGTCGTCGTCCGATCGCTGGTTCCGGAACTGCATCGGCACCCGATAGGGGCTGTTCTCGTCATAGCGCTCGCCGGTGACGACCATCTCGCCATCCTCGCCTTCCTCCGGCGGCTCCTCGCCCTCGGTCCGCGGGCGCGGCGCCACCGGGGCGGGCGGCCCGACCATGGCC
>JAFAEG010000055.1 GCA_023424095.1 Pseudomonadota bacterium
AGGCCTGGCCCTGGGCGGCGGTGAACTGGCCCTGCTGGCCGCGCAATTCGGCGGCGGCGCGCTCCAGCGAGCGAAGCCGCGTCTGCGAGACGAAGCCGCGCTCGGCGAGCGGGCGGAGCACGCGGATTTCCTCGTCGATCAGGCGGAGCTGATCGCGCGCCGAGGCGGTCAGGCTGCTCGCCCCCTGCCCCTGATTGCCGGCGCCGGCCGCGCGCTGCGACAGCGCCCCGGCCTCGGCCTGCAACTGGGCGGTGCGGGCATTCAGCTCGGCGCGCTCCTGGATCAGCGCCAGCCGCGCCGTCTCGCGGTCGGCGGGATGGATGTCGGCGAACTCAGGTGGCGACGGCACGTCGGTGCGGCCCTGCGCCTCCGCCTCCAGCCGCGAACGGCGGGCGAGCAGGCGGGTGACCTGCACTGCCAGCGCGCGCTCCTGCGCCTCCACGTCGGCGGCAGCGAGGCGCAGCAGCACTTCGCCCTCGCGCACCCTCTGGCCCTCGCGGACGTAGAGCGCGCCGACCACGCCGCCCTCGCGATGCTGCACCGCCTTGCGCTGGTCCGACACAACTACCTGGCCCTGCGCATAAGCGGCGGCATCCATCCGCACGAAGGCGGCGAGCAGCAGGCCGACGACCAGAATGGCGATGACGATGCGGCCGACGCGGCGCTCGCGGCCGGGGTTCGCGACGTCGTCCTCGTCCTCATAATATTCGTCGTAAGGTGCGCTCGCCATCAGCTCTGCGCCTGCTGCTGCGGGTGGACCTGGCGCACGTTCGGCGCGGTGATCTTCGGCAGCACCTCGTCACGCGGGCCGAACAGATGCACCTTGCCGCCATTGAGCACGAGCATCGCATCGATCACCGGCAGCACCGACAGGCGATGCGAGACCAGGATGATGGTGACGCCTTCCTCTTTCAATTTCTGCAGGGCGGCGAGCAAGGTGGCGTCGCCTTCCGTATCGAGGTGCGCGTTGGGCTCATCGAGCAGCAGGATGGACGGCGCGCCGTAGAGCGCGCGGGCGAGCGCGATACGCTGCGCCTGGCCGCTCGAAACGTTGCCGCCGCGCGCGGCCAGCGGATAATCATAGCCGCCGGGCAGGCGCAGGATGAATTCATGCGCGCCGGCGCGCTGCGCCGCCTGCACCGCGGCCGCGTCGATCGCCTCCGGATCGCCGCCCAGCGCACCATCGAAGCGGGAGATATTCTCCTTCACCGTGCCGGCGAACAAAGACGGGTCCTGCGGCAGCAGGCCGACATGGCGGGCGAGCAGATCGGCGTCCCAATCCTGCCGGTCCGCGCCGTCGAAGCGGATCGTGCCCGCGGTCGGCGCGCCGATGCCGGCGATCAGCCGAAGCAGGCTGGTCTTGCCCGCGCCGGACGGGCCGACGACGCCCAGCGCCTTGCCGGCGGGGATGGCGAAGCTGATGTCTTCGAGGATGGTCGGGCCTTCCGGACCAAGCTGCAGCCCGACCTGTTCGACCTGCACCGCGCCGATCGGAGCGGGCAGAGCCGTCCTTTGTTCGGCGATCGCATCGGACTTCAGCAGCTCGACGATCGAGGCATAGCCGGCCCGCGCCTGCGAAATGCCGCGCCAGGCGCCGAGCAATTGTTCGACCGGAGCCAAAGCGCGGGAGATCAGGAAGGTGGAGGCGAAGATCGCGCCCGCAGAAATCTCCTGGTGGATCGCCAGCCAGGCGCCGAGTCCGAGGCCGAGCGACTGCAGCGACATGCGGGCGAAGCGCGAATAGCCGCCATAGCGGCCGGCCGAGAAGCTCGCATGGGTCTGCCGCTCCAGCATGCCGTCGCGCAGTCGAAGCTGCCGCTCGATCATCGCCGGGCCCATGCCGAGCGCGCGCACCGCGTCCCGCTCCGCCAGCATCTGATCCTGCGCGACATAGGATTTGGCGGCGACTTCCTGCGCCTCCTGCAATTTCGGGCCGGCGGCCTTCTCGTGCAGCCAGATCAGGGACGGCAGGAGGACCAGTCCGACCAATGCCAGTGCCCCGACCCAGGGATGCACCAGGAAACAGACGAAGACGTAGATCGGCGTCCAGGGCAGATCGCACATGGCGGAAAAAGCCGGGCCGCTGACCAATTGGCGAAGCGAATCGAATTCGCGCATCGCCTGGCGGCTCTGCGGGCTGGCGCTGCCCCGCAAAGCGGCGGCGAGGATGAGCGGGCTCAGTTCGCGGTCCAGCCGCACGCCGGCACGGGTGAGCAGACGGGCGCGCAACTGGTCGAGCACCGCCATTATCGCGAGCGCGAAAACGACGAGCACGGTGAGGAAGCCGAGCGTCGTCATGCTCTGCGTCGGCACCGCGCGATCGTAGATCTGCAGCATGTAGATGGTGGGCGCGAGGAACAGGATGTTGATGATCGCGCTGAACAAGGCGACCGACGTCGCGTGGCGTCGGCACGCCGCGAGTGCGCGCCGAATCGGCTCGATCGTTGATTCGCGCTGCCCGCCCATGGAAATGGCCTCTTAGCTCAAAGCCTTGCGCCTTGCCATGCGATTGCTTCGAGGCGGGACAAAGGCGCAGCGAGCGCGCCGGCGAAGGCCATGGCGGCGAGCGCGCGGGGGAAATGGACGCGGAAGAGGCGCTCGTCCTCCGCAGCAGGCGCGGTCAAAGCCTCCAACCGGTCGACGGCCGCGATCACGGCGTCGAAGTCGAGCAGGCGGCGAAGCATGTCATGCTCGAGATGCTGCGCGATCATGGCGCGCAGCCGGGGCGCGTGCCGCCGTAGCCGGTCGATCCAGTCGGCCGATTGATGGCCGCGCGGACGGTGGTTCACGAACGCGGCAGGGAGCAGTCCGGCGGCGACCGGCCGGCCGAGGCCGCGGTCGCCGAGCGCGACCAGGGTGCGCTCCGGGATGGTGAGCGTGAACTCGGCCAGGCGGCGATCGGCGAACGGATCGCGCACCGCCAGGCCCCAATGCGCCGCCATGCCCAGGAACAGAGCGGCGGGATCGAGCCGGCGGAGGAAATGGAGCCGCCGCTGTGCCCCGCCCGTGGGCAGGGGATCGCTGCCGACGATCGCCGCCGCCGCGGGCGCGAGCAAAGGGAAGGAAGGCGCCTTGCTGCGGAACGGCTGGAGCAAGGCGCGGGCGGCGCGCACGGCCGGCCCGCGCGGATCGCCCGCCATGCTGAAGGTGTAATTGCCGGTCTGGCCGACCAGCAGCAGTTCCGCCCCCGCCGTCCGCGCCGCATCGTTGATCGCCGCGCTCCAGCCGTGATTGTGGGGATTGGGCAAGGGCTGCTGATACAGGGCGGCAGAGGCGTCCAGCCAGGCGAGCGGATCATCGGCGGCGGTGACACGCCGATGCGCGACGCCCGGCAAGGCGGCGGCGGCGAGCGCGGCCTGCGCGCCCTCGTCGGAGAAGCGTTGTTCGTCGCCCGGAATGGCCGCGGGCACGGCGGTAAAGGCGTGGAGCCTGGCTTCGGGTTTCAGGCGCGCGGCAAGCGCGGTGATGGTGCTGCTGTCGAGCCCGGCGCTGAGGTGGGTCGCGATCACGCCCGGCGCGTCGGCCAGCCGGTCGCTAACCGCGGCTTCGAGCAGAGCGCGACATTCGGTGACGCTTTCGGCCGGGTCGCGACGCGCGTCCGGCCGGGTCGAGGGCTGCCACCAGGTGCTTCGGGTCACCCGGCCGCCTGCGATCATCACCATCTCGCCGGGCAGGACCCGTTCCACCCCGGCATGGAAGCTCGAGCGGGCTGAGGCGACGAAGCCGAGATAGGCGGCCAGCGCCTCCTCGCTCGCGGCATAGCGCGCAAACGCGTCGGCGCGGGAGGCGAAGGACGAACCGTCCGCCAGGAAGAAAAGCGGCCGCTGGCCCAGCGCATCGCGAACCAGGACGAGCTGCCGCTGTTCGGTATCCCAAACCGCGAAGGCATAGTCGCCGTAAAGCTGCTGCGGGGCGGCGACGCCCCAGCGCTCCCATGCCGCCAGGATCAAGGCGGCGTCCGGCGTCGCGGGCGGCTGGTCGAGGGCGTCGCACAGGCCGGCCCGGTCATCGAACCTGGCATCGGCGACGATTGCGAAGCGCGTGCTGACGGCGAACCCGCCCGCGCCCGTTACGCCGAGCGCGAGGCCGACGGCTGAGCGAACGATCGCCGTATCACCTTCGCCCGCGGCCGGGTGCTGGCGCGCCAGCAGCCGCCAGACCTGTTCTTCATTATTCTGGGGAGAAGCCTGGCTCTGACAGCCGGCGAGCAGCCTCAAGGCGCGGCGGCGACCGTCACCAGACCAGCGTCGGTCAGCTCCCGAACAAGGCGCGCGACATCGTCGCGGCAGCCATTGGCGGTCGTCTCGAACTCGAGACTCAAATCATTGAGGAGGGTATCGAAGGCCTTGGGTTGCGCGAGCTGGCGCCAGATCGCGGCGGCAGTCTCGTTGAAACCATAGCATAGCCCGGTATCGACATTGAGGCCGACCAGGTCCCGCTCCAGCGGCGCTTCCATCAGCTCACGGGCGCGTGAGATAGTCGCGTGCCCGGCAATCGCAGTCACGAACTGGCGATTGCGAAGATGCCTTCCGGATTGATCGGGTTGGGACCTGCTTCAGCCGACCCGGCCTGCATCGTGCGGAGTTCCGGCGCGATCCAAGGACGACGGGCTGTTGCGGACTGCGCCTGCCCCGCGGGCGCACCATGATTCTTTTCGCTCATGGCAAAAGTGTAGCATCGAATCTCAAATAAGGAAGTCGTTCGTTAGCAACCCGAACCGCACCTCCATTTGCGGCTCGACACGGACGATTTCGGGCAAGGCCACCAGGTCCACCGGGTAACCATCATTTAGGCTCGCGGGCGCCAAAACGCCGTCGCCCGACACCGCTGCCAGGCCGGCCGGGTCTGCCGCGATACCGGACAGGTCCAGGTCGACAAGATCCGGCCCGGCCTTGTCGCCGGCGAACAGGATCATGCCGGCGTCGCTGCCCTGACTATTGCCCTTGCCGGGCGCCAGAGCGGCCTGACCAGCGCCGCCGTTCAGGCCCGCAAAGTCGGCGGCCGTCAGCGCGTGGCCATCGCTGACCGTCACGTCGATGACCATGTCGGCAATGGCGTCGCCATTGATGAAGACATTCACCGTCGCCTGATTGCCGTTCTGGATCACCTGAACCTGTCCGGCGCCGGTGGGCGCGCCGCTGCCGATGAAGGTGAAGGCGGAAAGAGCATTGTTCGAGGCCAGTTCGATCAGATGGATCGTATCGCCGGTCGAGAAATCGAGGATCCGATCGCGCGCGTCGGGGCTCGAGGAACTGGCCAGAGCATAGCGGAACTGATCATTGCCAGCGCCGCCGTGCAGAACATCCGCTCCACCCAGGCCGTAGATGATGTCGTCGCCTGCACCGCCCCAGATATCATCCGCCTGCCAGCTGCCGGTGATCGAGTCATTGCCCGCGCCGGAATAGATGGCGAACGAACCGTCCGTCTCGGCGCCACCAAAGAAATGAAGGCGCTCGCCCGCTTGCAGAGTGGTGGCCGAGACGATCAGGCGCTCGCCGGCGCCGACATTATTGTTGTGCATGAAGAGCGCATAATCGGCCACGCCGCCACCGGCCCCAAAGCGATTGTCGTTCGCCGAGAGCAAAACGATGAACTCGACATCGTTCAGCTGGTTCGCGCCAAAGACCAGACTGTCGGCGCCGCTGAAATTGCCCTGGAACCCGACCTGGTCCGATCCGCCGCCGCCATTCACAACGTCGCCGACGCCGAACCGGCCCTGCCCGAAGAAGAAGCCGTCGTCACCAGCGCCGCCGGTGAAATCGTTCGTGCCGAGCCCGCCATAGATCAGGAAGGAGCCGTCCGTCTCGGCCGCGCCATTGAAGGTGAAATTCTCCCCCGCGCGCAGGGTGTTCGCGAACACGGTCAGCATCTGGCCTGCGGCCACCGTCGAGTCCACGGAGGTGAGTTTGTAGGACAGGTTCGTGCCCGTCGCGCCGCCGAAGCGATTGTCGTCGCCCGCAAGCAGCACCAATTGTTCGATGCCGGTCAGGGCCCCGAGCGTCCGGCCGGCGCTGTAATCGCCCTGCATCCCCAATTGATCGCGATTGCCGGCACCACCGTCGACCACATCGGCATTGGTATAGGCCGCGCCGAAATAGAAACCGTCATTGCCCGCGCCGCCGCTCGCGACGTCGTTGCCGCCGTCGCGCAGATCAATGAGGTCGTCGCCAGCTCCGCCCACGATCAAATTGTTCTGCTCGTTGCCGCGCAGGATGGCGGCCCCATCCCCGACATAGGTCAGTTTCTCGATGTTCTGCGGCAGGACATATTGGCCGAGCGTGGTGCGGACTTCGTCATAGCCGCTGCCGGCCCCTTCGATGATCTGGGTATTGGGATTGCTGACGACATAGATGGCGTCGGCGAAGCCGCCCAGGATCTGCCCCATGTGGACGACGGTGTTCAGGTCGGCGACGACGCCAGCTGCGTCGATGATGTCGACCTCGATCAGCCGGGCGCGCGTGCCCGGATCCTGTCCACCACTCGAAAAGGTAATGCTCTGCAACAGCGCCTCGACGGCCGCGGCCGTCGCGGCACCGTTGAGCGCGACGACCAGATCGGTTCCGCCAGTCCCGCCACTCAAAGTGCCGACGACGATCCCTTCATAGCGCACCTGATTGCCGGTGACGCTGATCCCGGCGACCGCGCCGGGAAGAATTTCGAGCTCGTCCGCCGGCGCCCAATAGGCCCGGAACCCGACGACGATGGAGCCCCCTGCGAAGTTGCCGAACGCAGCCGCCGGCATCGGCACGGCGGGAAAGAGCAGAGTGTCCGCATGCACGCCGCCAAAGCCGACGCGGGTGACATAGCCATCATTGATGAGCACGGTTTCCGGCGACACCTCAGCGTTGCCGCCGACGGGAAACATCAGGCCGCCGCTGCCCCGCGCCTCGATCACGCCGCCGATCCAAATCAGGCCAGACGTCGCATCCAGCCCGGCGATGCCGATCTTTTTATTCGGGTCGATCAGGGCGATGGCATGACTGTCGGTAACCACGAAAACGTGCGGGACCGCGCCGTCGTCATTGTGGACGGCCATTCCAAAGACTCCGCCCTGGAAAGTCGAGTTGATCGCCGACCCTTCGATCAGATACCCGGAAAAGCCGATATAATCGTGCGAGATGAAGGTCGAATTCTCGATCCGCAGATTTAGCGTTGGCAGGGCGCTATGGTCGATAAGACCATAGCCCGAATTGGGCAGAGTGATCTCTACGCGGCTGTTGAGAATTGAGATATTCTCCAGCGGCCGCACCCCGGAAATAAGGCTGAAACCGAGCAGCGCGTTGCCGAACCCCGATACACCATCATAGGTGATGTTCTTCGACCCCAGCAGGGGATGGAAATAAGCTTCGGTCGAGATGTCGCCATCGCCGTCGGAGGCGTGAACGTTGGTGTAGGTCACACCGTCGCCGAACATCACCTCATAGTGAACCTGCGAATTGTAGGTCCGGATATCGCTATAGCTGCCGCTCGTCGGCCTGGCAGTGGGATCGCCCGCATTCAGCGCGTTGCCGTCGCCGAGTGCGTAATGCGCATAGCCCGTCACATTGGCGACATCCACCCGCGTGACCTCGAACCCTTCGGCCATATTGAGAAACAGGCCGTGCGATCTGATCCCCGCCGGCATGATCTTGTTCGCGTCGATCAGGAAGTCGGACAAGGTGACATCGATGGCACGAGGCTCCGTCTCAACGATGCCGGCATTGCCCATGCGGCCGAAGAAATCCGAGTTCGCCAGGACCGTCGTCGCGTCGCGTCCCGCGCCGGTCAGATGCGCTCCGGACGGCAGGGAGATTGGCGAGCTGACGGTGAACACCCCCTCGCCCAGCCGGACCTCGGCAACACCCGGTTCGCGCAAAGCGGCGTTGATGATCGCCGCATAATCGGTGACCCCGTCGATCAGCTCGATCGTGATGATGCCGTCAGCGGATGGGGTGAGCGTATCAAGCGGCGGTCCGGCGACGGGTCCATCCTGCACCACCACCATCGAGCCGTCACGCGGCTCGAACACCGGCGCTCCCCGCGCGCCGTTATGCTCCCGGACGTTCACACCCGCTCCAATATAATTAATATCAATTAAGTATATTGATATTACAGCAACAGGGCCTCAAAGTCACGGTCGGATCCGGCGCAAGACACGCTATTCACGGCCAGCGCACGCCAAAGTCGTGCGACAGACTGGTAACGAGCACCCGAAAGCGCTTGAATTGCACGATATTTTTCGTTGCGTTCCCAAAATGACCGGCGCGCCAACTTTTTCTCCGAATTGGGCGGGAAGGCTGTCGGTCTGCTTCCGTAACGAAGCGTATGCTGGAAGCGCGTTGCGCCGGCTGCAAACGCAGCGGGTGCGGCTGCTGCAGACGCAGCAAAGCCACCCCCGAAACCGGGGGTGGCGCGTGCGTTTGCGAGAAACGTCGAGGGTTAGAGGATCAGCATGTCCTGGCCGAGGCCATGCACATCGGCATAGGCACCGGGCTGGACAACGCCGAAATCCTGGAAGGGATCGGGCTCGGGCAGCCAGTCGACGGTATCGACCTTGATGACCTCGGCGAACGGCGAGACCAGATTGAAGTTCGCCGCCGAGACCGTGTGGCCGCCGGTGATCATGAGGTTGATCACCAGATCGGCCGTCGCGTCGCCATCAATGAAGACGTTGACCGTCGCGCTGCTGCCCGTCTGGACCACCTGCACCTGCCGAGCGCCGGTCTGTGCGCCGCCGCCGATATAGGTGAAAGCCTGGCCGCCGGTGCTGAAGGCGAGGCCGCCAAGCTCGATCAGGTCGCCGGAACTGAAATCGGCGATCAGGTCGCGCGCCGCCGCGGTCGAGGCGCTGGCCGCATTGTAGACGAAGCGGTCGTTGCCGAGGCCGCCGCGCAGCACGTCGGCACCGCCCTGCCCTTCGATCTGGTCGTTGCCGGCACCGCCCCAGATCTCGTCCGCGCCCTGGCCGCCGGTGAGCACGTCATCGCCCGCACCGGAGAAGATGCGGAACGTGCCATCGGTCTCGCTTTGGCCGTTGAAGTGGAGCAACTCGCCGGCGCGAAGCGTGGTGGCGGAGATCACCATGGACTGCCCGGCCGCCACATTGCCGTTGCTCATCGTTAGGTTATAGCTGAAGAACTGGCCGGCGGTGGCGCCGCCGAAGCGGGCATCATTGGCCGACATCAGCACGATGAACTCGACGCTGCTGAGCTGCGCGGCGCCAAAGGTAATCAAATTGGCACCGAAGAAATCGCCCTGCAGGCCCAATTGGTCGCTGCCGCCACCGCCGTTGACGACATCGCTCGCCCCGAAGCGGCCGGTGCCGAAATAGAAGCCGTCATCGCGCTGGCCGCCGGTGATCACGTCCGCGCCCGCTCCACCGAAGGTGAGGATCGAGCCGTTCGTCTCCGCCGAGGCGTTCAGGGTGAAGTTTTCGCCGGCGCGCAGCGTGTTGGCCTGGAAGGTCAGCATCTGCCCGGCCGCGACGTTCGCATCGACCGTGGTGATGTTGTAGCTGAGGTTCGTGCCCGTCGCGCCGCCGAAGCGATTGTCGTTGCCGGCCAGCAGCACGATCAGCTCCACGTTGACCGTAGAGCCGGCGCCCAGCGTGAGCCCGGCATAATTGCCCTGCAGGCCGAGCTGGTCCGAGCCCGCGCCGCCGTCGACACTGTCGGCCGCGGTAAAGGCCCCGCCGAAATAGAAGCCGTCATCGCCGCCGCCACCGGACACCGTGTCGTCGCCGCCATGGCGCAGATCGATGAGGTTGGCCGCGCTGTTGCCGATGATCGTGTCGTTGCCAGTGCCGCCAATCGCATTTTCGATCACGCTGCCACGCGCGATGGTGACGTTGCCGATCCGGCCGCCGACATTCGAGAAGGCTTCCTGGTTCAGATCGATCCGCTGCGTCTGGCTGAAGCCGGAATAATCGAGCGTATCGATGCCGCCATGATCGACCACCGTATAGGTGACCGAGGGGAATTGGGTGGCGTCATAGATCGCCCGGCCGGACGTGTTGTTGAAGCCGTAGACCGTGTCGCCGGTCCGCGTCGTGTTGGGCGTGCCGTAGAGATAAGTGGTCGCCAGCACGTCCGAAACGAGCGGGGACACCACGAACTGGCGGGTAAAGCCCTGTGCGGCGAAGTAGGTGTTCTCCTGCTGGTCGAAATACGACATGATCGTCGTCGCCCAGCTGTCGTTCAGATAATCGGAATCCGCATAAGCGGCGCTGCCGTTGTAATTGCCGCCATGGCCCAGCCCGAGCGCGTGCCCGATCTCGTGAATGTAGGTCTGGAACGAATAGGTGTTGAGGCCCGTGCCATAAGCGGCGAGCCAGTCGGTGCCCACGTTCACGATCGAGCTTTGGATCGTTTCCCCGACCCGCGTCGAGTTCGCGAACGCGCCTGTCTGATTGTCGTCGAAGGTGATCTGCGCGACGCCGCCGGTTTCCGAGAATGTGATCCCGGTCGCGTCGGACCAAAGCGCAAGCGCCTCGCGCGCCAGCGTCTGGCCCTCCGCCGTCAGCGCGGTGATGTTGACGGTAAGGGTACCGCCCGGCGCGACATTGAAATGACGTTCCGTGCCGCCCCAGAAGGTGTTGGTCAGCTGCTCGCGGATCTGGTCGTTGGTGAAGACCGCCGGCGTCGGCGTGGCAAAAGCGGTGAGATTGAAATTGCCGGTGCCCGTGCCGAACGCGCCGACGTCGAGATAATAAGTGCCGGTGGCCGTCGCGGTATAGCGGATGGCCGAAAACCCATCGGTCGCATCGTCGTTGAACGCCAGTTGGACACCGCTGGCATCGCGCAGCGTCAAGGTCGTGTCAGTCGTGGTGCTGGCCGTCACGCCCGCGGTCCGGAAGATGTAGGTCTCTCCCGCAGTCAGCGTGATCGCATAGAAATCCCGGTCGCCGTTGGTGTCGATCCGGCCGTTGATGCTGCCATTCACCGCAATCGACGAAGCGGTCCCGATCGTGCCGCCGACCTGATCGCCGGCCGGCACACCCGCAGCCACCGACACGCGGTAAATTCCGGAACTGGATTGCCCGCCGAGATCATAGGTGCCGGCATCGATATAATAGGTGCCGGTGGTCCCCGGCGTGAAGCTGATGAGGGAGAAGGTGCCCGCACCGCTATCGTCATCCTCCGCCAGCAAGGCGCCGCTGGAGTCGCGCAGGCGCAGCAGGGAATCGGGGTTGCCGCCGCCGGCAAAGGCCGAGCTGTGAATGGTATAAGCGACGCCGGCGGTCAGCGTGACCGCGTACCAATCCCGGTCGGCGCCCGTCTCGATGTTCACTGCGACGCTGGACCCGACCGCGATGGTGGCGGTGGTCGACAGATCGCCGGGAACGGTATCGGCGAACGGCGTCTCGATCGGCTCGAAGGTCCCGGGCGAGGGTTTGGGCGAAAGTCCGTCGGACACGGTATCAAAGCCCGGCTTGCGCGCGATGTCGCGCGAGACGATCGCGTCGTCCGACGGCTCGACAAGGGCGGCGGTCGCAGGAACGGCCGCGTTCACCGGATCGCCCGTCAGGACATATTTGGCGCCGGCCGGGCCGCTCCGCGCATAATCAAGCTCGCCGCCCGTATCGCCGCGCCCGATGAAAGCCATTGCGGGCCCGCCGGCAAGATTGCTCGCCGCCATCGACAGTTTCGAACTCATTTCAGTCCCCTCCCCACGGCACTTCGGCCGTCAATTCGATTGTGGTCCCGCGGACACGGCGCCAGCGATGGCGTCGGCAAGGCGAACAAGGTCCTCACGCCGCAAGGATCGGTCCATGACGTCGACCGCGATCTCCGGATAGCTATGACTCCCGCCGGCCCGGCTTTCCCGGACGCGGGCGATCGCCGACCCTGGCCGCGCCAGGTCAAGTTCGATCGTCACATTGATATTTTGGCCGCGGCCGCCTGCGGCGAGCGCAGCCTGAGCCCGCTCGCGAATGAGCGCGCAGGCCTCGTCTGCACTGGTTCCGGTTATGGCCTTCGCGTTGGCGGCAGCGTGGCATTCGACTGTGGCCGCGCGCACGGGCCCGGCATGCGAACAGGCCCCAGCAGCCAGCACCATCAGCAACGACCTGCCATACATCAAGCCACTCGCTATCCCGTCCAGGGCCAATACGACCGCGCTGGCGTACCCTGTCACAGGGCATCAAGCAATCGAGCCGTGAGCGGTCTCAGAGAATGAAATCGACGCTCGGGGACGGATAGAGTTCATGCACCCGGTTCGGCTGTCCGTGCCACAGCCACGCCTCGTCCATCTCGCTCGGGTCCGGCTTGAGCGATTCCGCAGCGGCCGGGGCGAGCCCGAGGAAGTTGGCGCGGCTCAGCGTGAGGCCGGCGGCGACCGTGACCTCGATCGCGAAGTCGGCGACGCCGTCGCCATCGCTGTCGCCCTCGACCAAGGCGATCGTGCCAGTCTGGCTGATCCGCAACTGCCCGGCGGCGGTGAACGCCGCACCGCTGTCGATCAGCTGGAACGCCTGCAGCCCGGCGACATTGGCGTTGCTGTCGAGCGCGCCGAGGTCGATCAGGTCGCCGCTGGCAAAGTCCATGATCCGGTCGCGCGCGCCGGCAGTGGAGTCCGAGATTGCGCGGTAGACGAAGATGTCGCCGCCAGCGCCGCCGCGCAGCACATCCGCGCCGCCCCTGCCCTCGATCCGGTCGCCGCCACCGCCGCCCCACAATTCGTCCGCCAGCTGGCCGCCGATGATCAGGTCGGAGGCCGCCCCGCCGAACACGCGGAAGCTGCCATCGGTCTCGGCCGAGCCGTTGAACCGAAGCACTTCGGCCGCGCGCAGCGTCGTCGCGGAGATCACCATCTGCTCCCCGGCCGCGACGTTGCCGTCGTTCATGGTGAGCGTGTAGCTGAAGTTCTGGCCGGCGGTGGCACCGCCGAAGCGCGGATCGGCGGCGCTCAACACCACGATGAACTCGACGCTGGTCAGCTGATTGGCGCCGAAGGTCAGCGCGTTCGCGCCGGCATAATCGCCCTGCAGGCCGAGCTGGTCGCTGCCGCCCTGCCCGTCCACCCGGTCATTGGCGCCGAACAGGCCGGTGCCGAAGTAGAAGCCGTCATCGCTCTGCCCGCCGGTGATGTTCTCGGTGCCCGCGCCGCCGAAGGTCAGGATCGAGCCGTCGGTCTCGGCCGAGGCATTCAGCGTGAAGTTCTCGCCCGCGCGCAGCGTGTTGGCCTGGAAGGTCAGCATCTGCCCCGCCGCGACGTTGGCATCGCGGGTGGTCAGATTGTAGCTCATCAGCGCGCCGCCGAGATTGGCGAAGCGGGTATCGTTGCCGGCCAGCAGCACGACCATTTCGACGTTGGTCAGGCCCAAGGCATTGAAGGTCAGGCCGGCATAGACGCCCTGCAGCGCCAGCTGGTCGTTCCCCGTGCCGCCATCGACGATGTCCGCTCCGTCCATCGCCCCGCCGAAATAGAAACCGTCGTCGCCGCCGCCGCCATAAGCCGCGTCCGCGCCGCCATGCTCGAGCCGGAACAGATCTGCGCCCGAACCACCGGTGAGGTTGTTGTGCCCGGCATTGCCCAGGATCACCCCGCCCGTGCCGGTGTAGACGAGCTTCTCGATATTGGCGGGCAGGACATAGTTGGACACCGAGGTGCGCACCTCGTCATAGCCCTCGCCCGCAAGCTCGATCACCACGTCGCCAAGATTGTCGACAATGTAGATGTCGTTGCCGGCGCCGCCCTGCAGCGTGTCCGCGCCAAGTCCACCGTCGAGCATATCCGCGCCCGCGCCGCCACGCAGCGTGTCATTGCCTCCGCCCCCGGTGATCGCGATCGTCTCCGCGCCCGAGAAAGTGAGGCGGACGTTGCCACCGATCGAAACGGTGCCCGACGCATCCGCGCCGTTCATGGTGACGCTCATCGTGACAATTTCACTGGTCAGCGCGCTATAATCGACGACCAGCCGATCCTGCCCGCCCGCGCCCAGGTTCACGATATTGTTGCCGGAGGCGGAGGCGGCAGCGCCGCTGTAAACCCGTACGCTGTCATTGCCGCCATTGGTGCTGATCGAATTGTCCAGCGCCGCGAGCGCGCCGGAGCCAAGAAAGATATCGTCATTGCCGGAGCCGAACTGCGTCTCCAACAATTGCTCGATACCGCGCAGATAGCGTTCAGTCGCGGTTCCGCCGAAGAGCGTCACGCCGGTCGCGTTGTTGAGGTTCAGCGTGACCCCAGCCGTCAAGTCGCTCCAGTTGATCCCATGCGCGGTATCCACCCCGGCGCCGCCATCGATCCGTGCCCGGCCCACGCCGACGGACGCCCTCGAAATGTAATCGACGCCCGCCCCGGTAGAAACGATGTCGTCGACATAGAGGCTGAGGATGACGTCGTTGCCGCCCCCAGTCAGGATCGTCATCGCCTCGACGCCGGAATATAGGAGGCTTCCCACGCCGCCGATGGTGAGCCGCCCGGCGCCCCCATAAGCGACCGCAGCGCCGGTCAGGGCGCTATAATCGACGATGAGCCGGTCGAAACCGTCACCCATATGGATCTGATTGAGGTTGGAATTCGCAAGCGTCGTACCGCTGTACACCGTCACCAGGTCGTTGCCGCCCTGGGTGTAAATGCTGTTGCCCCAAGCAGCGAGCGCTCCCCGACCAGTAACGATGACATCGTCGCCCGCACCCGACGTGAATTGCGAGAGGGACTCGATGCCCTGCAGATAGCGCTCGGCCGCCGTGCCGGCGAACAGGGTCACGCCTGCCGGATCGTTAAGGTCGAGCATGATCCCGACGCTTGCCGCCAGATCGCTCCAGTCGACACCAACGGCTTCGTCGAAGCCCGCGCCACCGTCCATCCGGTCACCGCCCGCGCCGGCCGCGGAAACGAGCTGGTCATTGCCGGCCAGGCCGTTCAGCACGTTCGTCGCGCTGTTGGCGGTGAGCGTGTCTCCGAAGGCCGAGCCCGTCAGGTTCTCGAAGCCCGTGATCGTGTCGAGTCCCGAGCCGAGCGTATCCTGCTGGGTGGTGAGGGAAAGATCGACGCGCACCCCCGCGGACGCATTGGCATAGCTCAGCGTATCGATCCCGCCGGCGCCCGTGACGCGATCATTGCCGGCCGAGGCCAAGACCAGGTCATTGCCGCCGCCGGCGTCGACCAAAGTCGTAAAGCCCGCGGCGAGGGCAATGATGTCATCGCCGTCGCCATATTGAATGCGCTCGACATCGCGCACGACGAAGCGCTGTGTGCCGACGCTCAGCGTGCTCGCGAACGCGCCCGGCGCCGTCTCCAGCCGGCCGAGCGTCACCGGGCCGACATTCCGCACGTCGATTGTATCCTCGCCCGCGCCGCCATCGATCAGCCCGAGGTCCGGCGCGGCACCGGTCTGCACGACGCTGAACACGAAGCGATCGTCTCCGTCATCGCCATAAAGCTGGTCCGCGCCGAGCAGCCCGTCGATCACGTCGTTGCCGCCCAGCGCGCGAATCTCGTCGACGCCGTTGGTGCCGGTGAGGACATCGTCGCCCTCCGTGGCGGGTGGCGGCGCGATGAAATCGGCCATGGTCGCGTGACCATCGATCCGGATCACCATCGTGACGCCCGAACCGGTCGTGATAGTGACCGTGGTCCAATATTCGCCGGCCGCGGGGTTCAGATGCTCGACGAACTGGAAGGTGCGCGGCGCCACCGCGCTCAGATCGACCAAATCGCGGCCGTGCTGGAAATTGCGCAGGTAATCCATCGATGTGGCCGTGGATTCGGTCGCCGAATTGTAAATGAACCGGTCGGCGCCATCGCCGCCGTCCATGATGTCCGCGCCCGCGCCGCCGGTGATCGTGTCGTTGCCATAGCCGCCGGCCAGCAGGTCGTCGCCGCCGCGCCCGTCCAGGATCGCGCCAGTGGACATATCGGACGTCACGAAGATCTTGTCGTTGTCTTCGCTGCCACGGACTGT
Organism: Pseudomonadota bacterium; assembly: GCA_023424095.1. Taxonomy (GTDB): domain Bacteria; phylum Pseudomonadota; class Alphaproteobacteria; order Sphingomonadales; family Sphingomonadaceae; genus Allosphingosinicella. Next base: position 15,890 of record JAFAEG010000055.1, read on the forward strand.
CGCCGCTTGCCCGTTTTGTGCCGTGATATGGACCTGTTCGAAACCGGCGACGACATAGCTCGAGACGCCGGCGGTGGCGGTGCCGGCTACCAGATCCACCGTGAAACCTTGGCCGAGCCGGAGGATATCGTAACCGGCTCCGCCATCCACGACGCCATTGAGTGCGGGTCCGGTGAAGGTACCGCTGAGGTAGAAACTGTCGTCGCCTTCCTCGCCATAAGCGGCCGCCCGGCTGTGGACGTTGAACGAGTCATTGCCACCGCCGCCGCGCAGTTCGATCGCAGCGGTCATTCCGGCCCTGAGCACGATCGAATTGCTCTCGTCGCCGAACAGGATCCGTTCGATATCGCGCAGCTCGAAGCGCTGCCGGCCGACATCGATCGCAAAGGCAAAAACGCCGGGCGACACTTCGATCGATCCGAAGCTCGTCTGGCTCACATTCCGCAAATCGACGGTGTCGATGCCGGCGCCACCATCGAGCAGACCCACGGCCGTCGCATTGCCATTGAACACGACGCTGAACGCGAAGCGATCGTCGCCGCCATCGCCGTAGAGCCGGTCCGCACCCAGCAGCCCGTCGATGACGTCATTGCCGCCGAGGCCGCGAATTTCGTCGACATCGTTGGTGCCGGTCAGCACGTCGTCGCCTTCGCTGGCGAACGGGGGGAAGATGAAGTCGGCCAGCGTCGCGCGGCCATCGACGCGGATCACCAGCGTCTTGCCGGCGGTGTTGACGATGGTGACGTCGGTCCAATGCTCGCCGGCGGCGGCATTCACATGTTCGGCGAACGAGATCGAGACCGGGCTGACGAGGGTAAGGTCGATCCGGTCGACGCCATGTTCGAAGTTGCGGAGGTGATCCATCGCGGCCGCGGTGGAATCGCTCGCCAGCCGGTAGACGAAGCGGTCCGCGCCACCCCCGCCATCGATCCGATCGGCACCGGCCCCGCCGATGAAGATTTCCGCTCCGTTCCCGCCGGTCAGTTGATCATCGCCGTCACCGCCATCGACGGAGACCTGCGTTCCCCCCGTGCCATCATAGACGTCGTTGCCGCCGCCCATTTCGACCGCGCCGGTGATCGTGCCATTGTTGACGATCCGGTCATTGCCACCGCCCAGCACCACCTTGCCGTCAAGGACGCCGCGGTTGGTGATCACGATAGGCGCGATGCCATTATGCCCTTGGACAGCGATGTCGGCGGTGATCCGGCCAGTATTGAGGAATTCGCTCGTGACGGTCGGGCCGCCAAACTGGCCCATACGCAGGCCGACGGACTGGAGGGCGTTGGCGAGCGTCGTGTCGGCCTCGATCGTGCCGTGATTCTCGAAGCTCGCCATGCTGGCTGAGACACCGATCGCGCTGTAGCCGCCTTGCGCATAGACATCGCCGTAATTGATGAAGCGGTCCGGTGCGTCCACGGCCGTCGCGAAGCCGTTCACTGAAATGGCGTAAATCTCGCCGCGATTGATCAGATTCTGGTTGTTGGTCGAACCGATCGCCCAGCCGGTCACCGTCGCGGCACCGATTGTACCGTAATTGGTGACGGTGCCGCCCATGACCAGGGCGTTCACGAAGCCGGCAAACTCCTCACCCGCCCCCCGAGGGCTGCCGGTCGCATAATTCGAGATCGCCAGGATCGCGCCGTAATTGTTCAGCGCGACCATGTTCCGCAGCGCGGCGGTCTGCGCAAACGGATCGTTGTCGGACGTTGAGGCGATCGTACCGTAATTGTCCAAGTTCACACCGGACGTGTTCGCCTGGATCACCTGCAGGCCGAAGCCGATCCACAATTCCTCCGCATTCACGACCGTCAGCGGAGCGGTCAGTTCGTAATTCTCCAGATGCGTGATCGGCGAGGTGAAATCGATCGTCTCGGGGCTGGGCAGCGGCGCCGGAGTGCCGGAGACGGGATCCAGGCCGCGGGCACCTGCCGGGGCGGTCGCGCTGATGGTGACGGCGGCGGCGGCCGAGATGAACACGGTCTCGCCGCCGAGCTGGTATTTGCGATAGCTGCTTCCCGCGATCGTCTCGGTCCCGGCCAGCGACCAGGCGCCGACCAGATACAGGTTGTCGCTCGCGATGCCGTCGATCCTGAGTTCGGTGCCGCCGGTCAGCAGCGGCACGTCACCGCCGCGAACGACGAGCGACTTCGCGCCGCCCAACTCGATCACCTCGAAACTGTTGAGCGCGCCTTCGCTCAAAGCGCTCGAGAGATCGAAAATGCGCGTGTCGGTCGGCAGCACCAGCGTGTCGAAACCGTCGTCGCCGCTGGCATATTCGAACGTGTAGTCGCCGAGCTCGATCCGGTCGTTGCCGCTGCCGCCGCCGACGAAATCGCCGCCTTCGGTGACGATGCGGTCATTGCCCCATTCGCCGAACAGGCCGTCATTGCCGGCCCCGCCGATCAGCGTGTCATTGTTGCTTCCACCAAGCAGCAGGTCGTTGCCGCCGCCGCCGCGCAGGATGTCGTCGCCATTGTCGCCGGCCACGAGATCGTCATGGTCGCCGCCAGTATATTCGTCATTGCCCCAGCCGAGATCGGCAACGCCTTCGATCCGGCCGCCGGTATTGTCGACACGGTCATTGCCTTCGCCCATCAGCAGCCAGCCGCGGATCGTCCCGGCATTCTCGACGACGTCATTGCCGCGATCCAGCGAGATCGCGCCTTCTATCAGGCCGCCGCTGCGGTTGATGATCGTTTCGGAACTGACCTGTGTCGGCGAGAAGGCGTCGTACATCAGGATCGCCCAATCGCCCCGGATGATGCCGCTATTCTCAACCCGGAACGTCTCGTGCGAGAGATGCGCGCCGTGGATCGCGACCGAGGGCGAATTGACCGGATCCAACGACCGCGCCTCGATCCGGCCGGCATTGACCAGGTTGAAGGTGCGCTGCGTATCGATCGCGAACGCCTGATAGCCTTCGGCGAGGATCACGCCCCCGGCGGCGTTGGTGACCTGCCCGCCATTCGTGCTCCAGATCACCCTGGCCACGCCCTCCGGCGCGCTGGCCGCCAACAGGCCGGAGTTGAACACCACCATGTTGCTGCTGGCGGTGTTGAGGATTCGCGCATTACCGTTGGTCGCGATCGAAAAGATCTGCCCGGTATTGTGCAACCTGCCGGAATTTCCGCCGCTGGAAACTTCCGAATCTTGGGTGCTGTAATAAGCGTAGCCGATGAAATTATTGACGAGCGAGACAATCGTCCCGTGATTTTCGATCGCGCCGGCCGAAAAGAGCGTGAAGGTCGTCTGCCCCTGCTGACTGTCCGGATCGTGCCAGATCGTGCCGCGGTTGACCAAGGTGGCATCATGCTCGTTCGCCGTGAACATCGCAAAGGGCCGGACATTGACGGCGAGCAGGCTGGTTTCCGCCGCGACGGTGTAAGTGGCACTGCGGCTGATATAGATGGTGGCGGTCACGTTGACCGTGGTCGGACGGGCCGGAAGCGCCGGAATGATGCTTGCCTGCGGCTCCAGGAGGATGCTCAGCTGATCTGGTCCCGGTTCCGGGCTCTCGGGGGCCACCGGCGCGACGCTTCCTCGCCGGGCAACAGTCGTATCCCCGCCAATGCTCTCCGCAATCTCCAATCGCTCATCCAGCGGAAGAGTCGCCGGCTCGGCTGCGTCGGGAACGATCGGCCGCACCACATTGCGGTCGTTGCGCAGAACATTCTTCAACATCGGACGTGGTCTCTCCCCAGCAGGAGAGTAGCGCCGCTTCCTTGACAGTTACAAGTCATTGCGGCGGCGTGATATTCATTTAGGCGACGAAGTAGTGCGACACTCTTGATGGCCCACTCGCGGTCACGCCCCGTGGGTCATCGCCGTCTACAAGGGATCGAAAGCGTGATTTGGAGCACGACTTCGGCGGCAGCCCTGCGCGACAGCCCATGACTTACCTTCACGCAATTTCCCCCGCCTGGCTTCAGCGCCCCGAGCCAGAAGCGTAGCTCGGCGCCGGGCCGCGTCAAGCTTTTGCAAATAAAACGGTATCAGCGCGGGGCGGTTCTGGTGACAAGGGCAATATCGTCCCGTCCCCGACAACAATATCGACCTGGCGCTAGGAACTGCCACGTCGAATCGTTTCGCGCGCATGTGCGAGCATCGCCTCGGCCACTGTATCGAACCGGATCCAGTTCTTCGCACGGCTGACCTCGAAGCATCGGGTTCGGGCTACGATCTTCATGCAGGATTCGAAGTGGATCGCGTTCCCGCCGAGTTGCGGCAAGGCGTGCCCCCGATAGGTGTTCGCCATCAGCGCTTCGACCGCGTCCATCTTGGCGAGCGGGGCGACGTTGAAATGCTCCGCTTCGGGAAGGGCGGTGAGCGCGTAGCAGGCGCTCAGCCGGGCGGACCTAACGACCTCGCCACGCGGCATTCCGATCTCGACTTTATCGGTGGACGGGCATGGCTGGCCATTGCTCATGTCGATGGCGAGGCGCTCCGAGGCCTCGTCGGAGAGCCGCAGCCGGTTCAGGCCGGGGAGGACCCGGGCCTTCCCGTCTGCACCGACCTCCACCGCACAGATATCGTCGGTCAGCACCGGATAGCCGCGCGCCGCGAACCAGGCGGCGAGGGTGGATTTCCCCGCCCCGGACGGGCCCATGAACAAAACCGCGGCGCCGTCGATGACGATGGCATTGGCGTGCAGCACGAGCAGGCCGCGTTGGTGGAGCAGGACGCCGAGCGCCGAGCCGAGCAGATAGAGGCGGATCGCCTGCTCGCTCGCGCCGGGCATGGGATCGACGATGATCTCGCGGCCGCCGACGATCCGGTAGCGGGCGACATTCGGCACTTCGAAGCGGAAGCCGTCCGAACCGTCAGCCTCCGCGCCGGCGCGCCGGATCGACACGTCGGCCTCCGCCTGGGCCTCCGTTTCCGGCGCCCAGGGAATGGCGAACGCGCTGGCGACGGTCAGTCCGAACAGATCGTAGCTGCGAGTCACCATGTCGGCACGGACCGTCGCCCGGACGGGCGGTCCTTACAAGAGCAGATCGCCGCCCGGGTTCGTCAGGGCCAGCGCATAGTCCGTGCCGATGAAGACGAGTTCGGGAAGCGCCATTGGATCGACGGCGACGCCGTCCGAAAGGCCGGCCCGGACCAGCGCGCCCGCCCCCTGCCCGTCGCTTGCGCCCGCGCTCAACATTGGGTCGAGCACGAGCTCGGCGCCGGCGCCATCGTCCGCGAACAGCGCCAAAGCGGCCGCCTTGTCCGGTCCGACGAGCGGTTCCGCGCCCGGTGCCGGGGCATTCACGCCGATGAAGTCCGCCGCGGTCAATGCGTTGCGATCCGTCATCACCAGGACGATCTCGATGTCGGAAATGCCGTCGCCGTTCACGTCGCCCTGGACCAGATAGATCGGGCCGCCGAGCGAGATATTCTCGTAGCGGAGCTCGCCCGCAGTGCCGGTGAAAGCGTTCGTCCCGACGAAGTCGAAGCTCTGCTTGCCGCCAAGATTGATGTTCGCGTCGATCCGCGACAGATCGATCCGATCACCCAGGCTGAAATCCTGGATGCCATCCCGTTCGGTCGAGTTCGAATCCGTCACCGAGCGGTAGGCGAAGATGTCGTTGCCGCCGCCGCCCGTCAGCGTGTCGCCACGCCCGCCGCCGAAGATCAGATCGTCGCCCGCGCCGCCGGAAATGATGTCGTTGCCGCTGCCCGCATAGATTTCGAAGCGGCCGTCCGTCTCCGCCGAGCCGTCGAACCGCATGTCCTCCCCGACCCGCAAGGTGGTGGCCGAGACGATCATCGTCGCGCCCGCCGCGACATTGCCGTCATGCATCGTCAGATCGTAATCGACCACGCCGCCGAAGGCGCCGAAGCGATCGTCGCCGGCCGACAGCAAGACGAGATATTCGATCCCGAGCAATTGCCCGGCGCCGAAGCTGATCGCATTGGCGCCGGTGAAATCGCCTTGCAGGCCGAGCTGGTCCATATTGCCCGCGCCGCCATCGACGATGTCATTCGCACCGAAACGGCCCTGGCCGAAGAAGAAGCCGTCATTGCCGGACCCGCCGGTCAGAATGTCGGTGCCGAGCCCGCCATAGATCAGGAAGTCGATCGACGAGGCGGAGCCGTCGAAGGTCAGGCTCTCGCCTGCCCGAAGCAGATTCGCCTGGATGATCAGCCTGTTATTGCTGACGATCGTGTTGGCGTCGGCGGTGATATTGTAAGCGAGATCCGTGCCGGTCGCGCCGCCGAAGCGCGCGTCATCGCCGGCCAGCAGCACGACCAGCTCGACATCGACCAGCGAGCCCAAAGTCACACCGGCGCTGTAATCGCCCTGCAGACCGATCTGGTCGCGTCCACCCGTGCCGCCATCGACCACGTCATTGTGATCATAGGCGCCGCCGAAATAGAAGCCGTCATCGCCGGCCATGCCCTGGACGTTGTCGTCGCCGCCCTGGCTGAGATCGAAATAATCGGCCTGCTGCGTGCCGGTGAGAGCATTGTCGCCGCCGTCGCCGGTGATGACGCCGTCCGCGGCCAAATCGATGGCGACGCTGCCGGCGGCGCTCGCGGCCCCGTCATCGACTCCGATCTGCAAGGTGTCGGCACCGTTATAGTTGAGGTCGCCGCGATAAATCAGGCCATCCAGCGCCGAATTGATTGCGGCAGCGGTGCCGCTGAAGGTCATCGTGCGGTCGCCGGTGCCGTCGCCCGCGGAGAAACTCAGCCCGCTCGTGCCCGACAGGGTCAGCACCCCGTTCGTCACGCTCAGCGTCACGGTGACAGCGTCATGCTCCGGATCGGCGACGCTGAGCGCATTGCCGTTGGCGGTCGAGAACACGAGGTCGCTATCCTCCACCCCGTTCTGCGTGGCACCCGGAACACTCGTCGATGGGGCGTCGTTCACGCCGATCACCGTGACCGTCGAAGTCAGCTCCAGCGTACCGCCGTCGCCATCGGTCAGCGTATAGGAAATGGTCCGGGTCTCGGTCGACGGATCGTTCTGGTTGACGTTCGTGTAGGTGACGTTGCGCATCAGCGTCTGGACGGCCTCGACCGTCGCATTGGCATTGAACGTGACGACCCGGTCCTGGCCCGCGCCACCCGCGGTTACCGTGGCGAAGGGGACACCCCAATAGGTGATCACGTTGCCATTGAAGGCCAAGAAGCTCATGCCGCCCCACAGGAAGCCGATCGCATCCTCGGTATCGACCTTGTTGCCGCTAACCCGGATAGTCAGCGAGCCGCCGTCGAAATCCGGGCTGTCCACGTCGGTCAGGACGAGATCGAAGCCGGTATCGAGTTGGACGTGAGTCTGGCCTTCGGTGAAGGTGACATTGTCGAACCCGGTCGAAACCGGCGCGTCGTTCACCGGGGTGATGTCGAAGGTGATCGTGTTCGGAGTCTGATCGGTATTCTGGTCCAGGCCACCGGTCGGGCCGCTGTCGACCACCTGGAAGGTGAAGCTGGCATAGCCGGCGCCGTTGGCGTTCGCCGCGGGCGTGAAGAGCAGCTTCGGAAAGTCGGCGGTCAGCACATATTGACCCGCGGTCACGGCGACGCCGTCCAGGGTCAGCGCACCGGCGAGCGGCAGGGTGGTGATGATCACCCCGGCGAGGGTCTGACCCTCGGACAGGCCGAAATCCCCGTCATCGGCATTGTCGCGGAAGCCGAAGTCCGCGACGGTGAAGGTGTGGGGCATGTCCTCCGGCGACGTGATCGTCTTGTCGGTGCCGCCCGGCTCGTCGTTGACCGCGTTGACGATCAGCGACGTGTTGTAGGTCGAAACGCCGCCGTCGCCATCGGTCAGGGTGAGGGTGATCTCGCGCGTCCCGCCGACCGGCTCGATGCGCTGATCCTGGACGAACAGATTGCGGACAAGCGCCTGGACCAGCGCCGGCGTGGCATTGGCGTTGAATTCGATCGTCAGCGTGTCGGTACGCGGGGCCGCGTATGCGCCGCCGGTCGCGGTGCCGATCATGACGCCGCCAATGCTGACCGCACCGGTCGTCGTGTTGCGCACGATGTTTCCGTCGCCGAAAATACCGATCGCGTCGGCGCCATTATGGTTGGTGACGGACACGGTCAGGCTGCCGCCGGCAAAATTGGCGCTGTCGGCGTCGCTGACCACCGCATTGCGGCCGACGTCCACAAAGATCGTGCCGCCGACGCCTTCGGTCTGGGTCGAGACATCGCCTTGCAGATTGGCGATCACCGGCGCCTGATTTACCGGCGCGACGACGTCGAACGTCATCGTCTTCGGGTCGGGATCCATGTTGACGCCGCCATTGGCAGTGCCGCCATTGTCCATCACCTGGAAGGTGAAGCTGCCATAGCCTACCCCGCTCTGCCCGGCGGCGGGGGTGTAGACGAGGTTGGGAATGTCCGAGCGCGGGATCGCCATGCCCTGCACGACTTCCCAGCCGGCGAAGGTGAGCGTGCCGGCGGTAGGCAAAGTGGTGATGATCACCGAGAGGAAATTGTTGCCGTCCACGTCGCTGAAGCCGAACTCCGCCTGAGCGAAGGTGTGGCTGCCGTCGCGCTGCAGGCCGATCGTGTTGTCGGTGCCGGACGGGGCGTCGTTGACCGAGGTGATGGCGATGTCGGCATTGGCGCTGCCCACCTCCGCACTATTGTCTTCGACGCTGACGGTCAGCGCGGCGCTCGCCGGGGGCGCATCGGTATTCGGCGTGTAAGTGATGGTGCTGGCCGCGTCGGTGCGCAGCAGTGCGTCCAGTTGCGCCAGCGTGCCGGAGACGACGACCGAGGACGTGCCGTTGCCGCTGACGATGGTCGCGCCGCTGGTGCCGGCGGTGAGGTCGAGCACGCCATAAGTCACCGCGAGGGTGGCGATGAGGATATCGCCCGCATCGGCATCCGCATCGGCGATGGTCACGCCACCCTTCAGGCTGAGCGCAGTCTGCTCGGTCGCCGCAAAGCCCGCCGGGCCAAAGACCTGCGCCTTGATCGCGGTGCCGCTGGTGTCGCCGCCCGCGCCGCCGACGCCCGCGCTGGCGTCCCGCCAGATCACCACGAAGCCGCCGTTCGACAGCGTCGTGATCTGGGCATTATTCTGACCGTTTGCCGTGGCGGTGTTGACCAAGATCTCCGTGCCGACCCGCGCGACCCCGGGCGGGGGCGTGAGCGTCACCACCGGCGCGGCGGCGGCGATTTCGACCGGAGCGCCCGGAAGCCATGCTGTGGAAGCGAGGAACCCTGCATTGTCGGTCTCGGCGGCGCCGTCCGGCAGCCACATTGTGGCGGCGGCCATGACTGTGTCGGCGTCCAGGATGTGCCGAATGCTCGCGGCCTTGCCGCTCCGCTGCTGCGGCGTGAACATGTCGGTCATTGTAAGCTCCCCCGGCCCGGCGCTCGTCACCGCCCAAATTCCGCGCGCAATCAATCGGATGCGCGCGGTCCCGGGAGGGCGATAGAGGGAGTTGTCGCTCGACCCCTAGAATGGTCGTCCCGAAAACTTGAACGTTCGTTAACGAACTTTCTCGTCAGTCCCGTTTTGCCCCGAGCCCACCAGCTGGCGATATTCGCGCGGACTCATCCCGAAGCGGGTGCGGAACGAGCGGCTGAGGTGGGAAGCGTCGCTGAAGCCGAAACGGTGGGCGATCTGGCCGATCGGCTCGTTGCGGGCGACATCGGCGACCGCGGCGCGGGCCCGCTCCAGCCTGACGCCAAGCGCGTAATGCTGGACACCCCCCTCCTCACGAAACGCCTCGAACAATTCGGCGCGGGAGACTCCGAGCAATTTGCACAACCGTTCGGAGGTGATCGCGTCGCCGTCGAGCAGGCGGTCGATCCGGGCCTGGGCGCGAGCGCGCAGCAGCACCGCCGCGGGCAAGGGCGCGGTCAGCTGCCGCCGCTCCTCCAGAAAGGCCGCCAGCAGTTCCAGAAAGACCCGGCCGAGGCGGTCGGCAGTGCCGTGGGTGAGGCGGTCGAACAGTCGCCGCACTTCGCGCGCCTGCGACATGATCATCGCCGCCGCCGGCGGGCCGATGGTGAGGCCGTGCAGATCGACAAGCGATCCGAACCAGTGCGTCGCCACCTCGCGGGGAATGATGATCGAGTGGGTGACGCTCGCCGATGAAACGTGCACCGAAGGGCGGCCGAGATCGCAGCAAAGCAGATGGCCGGCGGGCTGACGGAAGGCACGACCGTCCATATCTCCTTCGGCCAGCCCCTCGTCCATCATGTTGACGATCACCGGGTCGAAGCTGGACGATCGGATCGTCTCGCGCCGCCGTTCCCAGCGCATGCCGGTGATACGCGCGAAAACGAAGGTCAGGGGACCGAGCGGGACCGTCTCGAAATAAGTGTCGAACGGCTCGAACGGGTCAGTGCGGTAGATCGGCTCCGAGCGTGGCCAGCCGCGGCCGCTCCAGGCCTGGTGACGGTCCGCCGGCGGCAAATGCGCGGTGGAAAAGGTCGCGACCGGCACGAACGCCACCGGCCGCTCGGCCTCGCCCTTTGTGCTTTCGGTCGAGGCGCGCAATGCTCATACCTGACATTATTCAACGTCGATAAAAGGTTAACGCGCGACGTTGAGAATGTCGAGGGAAGGTGCGTTTACGAACGATCCGGTTCCATCCCTTCGCCATCGCACGGATCGGCTTGCGGCGGTCCCGGCCGCAGCGGCCACCAGTTCCAGCGACCCGCCACCTGCATCAGCGCCGGGCCTAGCACCGAGCGGATCAGGGTCGCGTCGACCAGCACGGCGACGGCGAGACCGAGCCCGATCATCTGCACGATGAACACGCGGGCAAAGGCGAAGGCGCCGAACACGACAACCATGATCAAGGCGGCGCTGGTGATCACCGAGCCGGTGTCGGCGAGCGCGTCGCGGATGCTGGCCTGGGTGTCGCGGGTCCTGAGGAAGATCGTGCGAACGCGGGTGAGCAGGAAAATCTCATAATCCATGCTGAGCCCGAACAGGATGCAGAAGATCACCAAGGGCACGGTGATCGGCACGACCTGCGTGCCCGCCGCCAGCCCGAAGAATTCCGCGCCATAGCCGAGCTGAAAGACCAGAACGACGACGCCATAGCCGGCCGCGACCGACAGCAGGTTGAGCACCAGCGCCTTCGCCGCCGCAAGCGGCGCCTTGAAGATGATCAGCAAGGCGAGCGCCGAAAAGCCGAGCACGAGCGCGATCGTCAGCGGGTAGGAAGCACCGACCTCGCGATCGACATCGTCGAAATATTGCGCCTGCCCGCCGACTTCCGCGACCAGGCCTTCGGTCTGCAGCAAGGCGGGAATGGAGTGGCCGAGGGTTCGCAAATCCTCGAACGTCGAATTCTCGACCGGGATCACGCGGAACAGCAAGCGGGTGCGCTCGTCGCTGATGAAGGCGTTTCGGTAAAGCGAGCCGCTGACCGCCGTCTCCAGCGATGCAGGCGACGGCGCGGCGGCGTCTACCGGCGCGGCCTGATCGGCCTCGACTGGCCCCAGCACGACGCGGACGCGCGGATCCTGCTCGAGCCGTTCGACGAAGCGCCCGAGCTGCGGCAGCCGTTCCGGCGACAATGCCGCTTCATTGTTCGTGTCGGTGACGATGACGAGGACCGGCGTGGCGAGCCCTTCCAGCTCCATGCCGCTCAGCATGTCGACGCCCTTGGTATATTCGATTTCCTTGGGCAGGAATTCGCTCTCCGGGAAGCCGAACCGGGTATGCAGGGCCGGGGCCGCCAGAGCGAGCAGCAGGAAGGTGCTCAGCAGGATCGCAGTCACCGGCCGGCGCATGATCAGAGCCGCCCAGCGGTTCCACATCCGCCGCGACCATTCCCCATTCATCCGCCCCGACAGGCCGGCCGGCCATTCCAGCAGGCGCGGGCCGAGCACGCGCAGGAAAGCCGGCACCAAAGTCAGCGAGGTGAGCAACGCCATCAGCACGGCGAGCCCGCCGCCGAGCCCGATCGAGCGCGTTTCCATCAGCGGCGTGACCAGCAAAGCCCCCATGCCGATCGCCACGGTGACCGCGCTGTACAGCACGGCGGCGCCCGATTGCGCCATCGCGCAGCGCACCGCTGTTTCATCGATCGCGCCGTCGTCCGGTGCCTCCGCGACCAGGCGCGCCCGCTCCCGCCGGTAGCGGTGGACGAGGAAGAGGCTGTAATCGATGCCCAGAGCGAGCGCCAACATGGTGACGACGCTCATCACCAGATTGGAGACTTCGAACGAGCCCGCCACCAGGAAGACGATGCCCAGCGCGACGGTTCGGGTCAGGATGGCGAGCAGCAGGGGAACCGCGGACGAGATCAAGGAGCCGAAGGCCAGGATCAGCACGATCAGGGTGAAGGGCAGAGCCCGCAATTCCGCCTGGGTCGAATCCTCGACGTTGAACAGATTGATGTCATAGGTCAGCGCCGCGCGCCCGGTCAGCGCCCATTCGAGCGGGCCATATCGCGCCCGCGCGGCCTCGAACAACGGCGCGATCTGTTCACGCAAGCGGGGCACTTCCTGCTCCGTCGCCAGCGCATCGGGGGTGCGTAACTCGATCAGGATGAAATGACCGCTGCCGGCCTTCGGCGCGAGCCGCGGATCGTCCAGATCGCGCTCGTTGATGACCGCGTCGATGACCGGCTGCTCGCCAAGCTCTTCCGTCAGCGAATCCACCAGGCCCAGCAGATCGCCGGGCGCCGGGTGGTCGGGCGCGGGGCGGAAGGTGAGGATCAGGGTTTGTGCGTCGGTGCCGCGAAACTCGCTGCGCAGGATCTCGTCGACGCGAAGCGAAGCGCTTTCAGCGATATCACCGGAACCGCTGAGCAGCCGTTCGGACAGCAGCGGCGCGGTGGAGGCCGCAAGCCCGGCCGCCGCGATCCACAGCAGGATCACCGCCCAGGCGTAGCGCCAGCAAAAGCCCCCGAGCGCCGCTAGCCACCCCGCCAAGGTCAGGCCCCGCGCCGGGTCGAGAAAATGGATCGCCTAAGTGGTTGTCGTTCCACGTGAGATTACACAGCCCCTGTCCCCCCGGCTGTGGACTGGCAGAAAGGCCGGATCAATAGGGCACCGCGCGACCGGCGCCTCAATCAGGGAAATGAATGGCGGTGGACGCAGTCTGCTGCGAACCCGTCTCCCCGGGGAATTCCCTGCAAACGGGGAATCTACAGGGAATGTGGCCTTTTTCGCGGTCCCAGCTTGGCGTGCGGCCCATCGCCTGGGAGATTGGCGACCTTGGTTCGCCTGGGAGATTGGCGACCTTGGTGCCCCCGATCACGGGCGGATCTGGCCGCTGCCCCTGACGACATATTTGTAGGTCGTGAGTTGCTCCGGGCCGACCGGTCCACGCGCATGGAGCCGGCCGGTGGCAATCCCGATCTCCGCCCCGAAGCCGAATTCACCGCCGTCGGCGAACTGGGTCGAGGCGTTCCAGATCACGATCGCGCTATCGACCCGCGCCAGGAAGGCTGTGGCCGCCGCCTCGTCCCCGGCGACGATCGCCTCGGTATGGCCGGAGCCGAAGCGGGCGATATGGGCGATGGCCGCGTCCAGGCCGGCGACAATGCGCACCGCGAGGACCGGTGCCAGATATTCAGTGCGCCAGTCCGCTTCGGTGGCGGGGATCGCTTCGGGAAGCAGCGCGCAGGTTTCAGCGTCGCCGCGGATTTCGGTGCCTTCCTCGGCAAGCCGCGCCGCGATCCGCGGGAGCAGTTCAGGCGCAGCGGCGCGATCGATCAGCAGGGTCTCGGTCGCGCCACAGACGGCCACGCGCCGCAGCTTGGCGTTCCGCACGATCTCGATCGCCATACCAGGGTCGGCCGAGGCGTGGGCATATGTGTGGCAGACGCCGTCAAGGTGGCCGAGCACGGGCACCCGCGCCTCCGCCTCGACCCGCGCCACGAGGTCGCGGCCGCCGCGCGGGACGATAAGGTCGATCGCGCCGCCAAGCCCCGCCAGCATGTGGCCCACCGCCGCACGGTCGCTGGTCGGCACCATCTGTACCGCGTCGGCGGGCAGGCCGGCATCGACGAGACCCGCCGCGACCGCGTCGTGGATCGCGGTGCAGCTCCGAAAGGCATCCGATCCGCCGCGCAGGATCAGCGCGTTGCCCGAGCGGATGCAGATCGCCGCCGCGTCCGCCGCGACATTGGGGCGGCTTTCGAAGATCATGCCGATCACCCCGATCGGCGTGCGCACCTGCGCGAAGCTGAGGCCGTTGGGCCGGGTCCACTGGCCCATGATCGCACCGACCGGGTCCGGGAGCGCCGCGACCTGTTCCAGGCCTGCCGCAATGTCCTCGAGACGCGCTGCGTCGAGGCGCAGCCGGTCGACCATATTGCCGGCCTCCGCCACATCCGCTGCATTGGCGGCGAGGATCGCCTCTTGCGCCGCACGCAACCGGATGGCGATGGTGCGGATGGCGGCGCTGCGCTGGTCCGCGGGCGCGTTGCGCAGCAGGTCGGCGGCGACGCGTGCGCGCGCCCCCATTTCGAGCATCTGGCGATCGAGGGTCATCGCCCGCTCATGGCGAGATCGTTGCGGTGGATCAATTCGTCGGGGCCGGAATAACCCAGCAATTCCTCGATCGCGTGACTGGCCGATCCGGCCAGGGCGCGCGTCTCCTCGGCATCATAAGCGGTGATCCCGCGACCGATCTCGGCACCGTCGATGGTGCGCACGGTCAGGCACGATCCGCGTTCGAACGCGCCCTCGACCGCCGTCACGCCGGCCGGAAGCAGGCTTCGCCCCGCGGCCAGGGCCCGCGCCGCGCCATCGTCGATGATCAGCGCGCCGGCGGGCACCAGGGTGCCGGCAATCCACTGCTTGTAGGCGCGCGCCGGCGAACCCGTGGCGGCGAAGACAGTGGCCCGCGCGCCCTCGGCGATACGGCGGACCGGATGCTTCTCCCGCCCCGAGGCGATGATGGTCGCGCAGCCGGCCGCGCCTGCGATACGCGCCGCCGCCAGCTTGGTGCGCATGCCGCCCGAGCCGATGCCTGCAGCGCCGGCATCGCCCGCGAAAGCCTCCAGCGCCGGCGTGATCTCGCCCACGAACGGGATATGCGCGGCGGCCGGGTCACGGTCGGGATCGGCAGTGTGGAGCCCATCCACATCGGACAGCAAGACGAGCAGGTCCGCCCGCACCATCTGCGCGACGCGGGCAGACAGGCGGTCATTGTCGCCGTAACGCAGCTCTTCGGTGGCGACGCTGTCATTCTCGTTGATGATCGGGATTGCTTGTTGGCCGAGCAGCATCTCGATCGTCGCCCGCGCGTTCAACCAGCGGCGGCGGCGCTCCGTATCGTCGAAGGTCAGCAACAATTGCGCTGCGGCGATGCCGTGCGGGGCGAGCGCGTTGTCCCACGCCTGCATCAGCAGGCTCTGGCCAGCCGCGGCGGCCGCCTGCTTCTCCGCCAAGCGGTTCGAGCGCCGCAACCCCAGGCGATTGCGGCCAAGCGCGACGGCGCCGGAGGAGACGATGATGATCTCCTTCCCCTGGGCGCGCAGCGCGGCAAGGTCGGCCGTGAGGCTCGCCAGCCACGACGCCCGCACACCCTCATTGCCGGCGCCGGTCAACAACGAGGACCCGGCCTTGATGACCAGACGGCGCGCGTGCGCAAGTTGGCCCGCCGCTTTGTCCATCCCGTCACCCGCCATTCGACACCATCCTTTCCGGTCCGGACGGGCCTTGACAGGGGAGCGTCTCATTGTCAGCCTAATGCTGCACGTGCGAAATGCGCGCGTCGAAGGAGTTTGAGACCATGAGCAACGGACAGGACATTCGTCTCCTCGCCGCACTGCCGGGCCGCTCCACCTATTTTATCAGCTCGTTTACCGGCTGGCGCGTCGCCTGAGAGCGTAGCGCGTCGCAATTGCCGCCAACTTGAGCTGAACGAATATCGCCGCCGGAACAGGCGGCACGAGGTAACAAAATGTCCACCCGGCTTGCCGCGCTCGAAGGCGCCGCCCCGCATGCGACACTCTCTGCCCTGCGCGAGAACATCGACCGCATCGACGATGCCCTGCTGGCGCTGATGGAGGAACGGCTCGACTGTTCGCTCGCGGTCGCGTCTCTCAAGGGGAAGGATGAGGGCGAGAAGCAACTCTACCTTCGCCCCGAACGCGAGCAGCAGATCATCGACCGCCTCGCCGCTCGCGCGCGACTGCTTCGCCCCGACGGAATTGCCGACATTTGGCGCGCTCTGATGTCCGTCAGCCTGCAGGCGCAGCAGAAGGTGGAGCTCGCCATCCATGCCGAGCGGCGTGCGGTGCTTGTCACCGATTCGGCGCGCCGGCGCTTCGGCAACTCCGCCCGGCTGGAATCGGCGGCGACGGCGGCTCAGGCGCTCGCCCGCGCCCAGGCGCGCGATGCGATCGCGATCATCGAGCTCAATCCGATGAGTGACTGGTGGACATTCCGCGAGGATCATCAGGGCCTCGTCCTGTTCGACACGCTGCGGGACAAGAGAGGCGGCATCGTCGCGGTGGCGATCGGCCGAGTGCCGCGCGAAAATCTGCCGCCGACCGACGATATCTTGATGGTTCGCACCGCCAGCGAACTGCGCGAGCGCACCGAGGCCGGCGATCCGATCCGGGCGCTGGCCATGCACGGCGACGAGCGCCTCTGCCTCCTGGAAGGAAGCGGACGATGAGCTGGACTCCCGATTCCTGGCGCGCCCGCCCGGTCCGCGCGCAGCTCCCGGCTTATCCCGATGCCCGCGCGCTGGCGGAAGTCGAATCCTGCCTGTCGGCCGCCGCGCCGCTGATCGAAGTCGCCGACGCGATGCTGCTGCGTGAACGGCTCGCAGAAGTCGCCGAGGGACGCCGCTTCCTGCTTCAGGGCGGCGATTGCGCTGAGACCTTCGCCGAATTCGGCGCCGACAAGGTGCGCCAGCAATTCAACCTGATCCTGCAGATGGCGCAGATCATCCACACCGGCAGCGACATACCCGTCGTGAAGGTCGCGCGCATGGCCGGCCAGTTCGCCAAGCCGCGGTCGGCCGATACGGAGACGATCGGCGACCTGACCTTGCCCTCCTATCGCGGCGATATCGTCAACGGCCCCGCCTTCGACGCGACCAGCCGCGCGCCGGATCCATTCCGGATGCTGGAAGCCTATCGCCAGTCGCAAGTCACGATCGATCTGCTCGATGCTTATTCCGCCGCCGCTTATGCCGATTTGTCGGAACTGCACCGCTCCGCGCGGCGCCGGCTCGGCCTCGCCTTCGAACATGCCCAGGCCCCCGGCGATCTCAACCGCCCGGTCCACATGTTCACCAGCCACGAGGCCCTGCTCCTTCAGTATGAGCAGGCCCTGACCCGCTGGGATGACGACAGCGAGGCCTATTGGGCACTCAGCGGCCACATGATCTGGATTGGCGACCGCACCCGCCAGCTCGACGGCGCACATGTCCATTATGCCGCCGGCGTGCGCAACGCTGTCGGCATCAAATGCGGACCCAGCCTGCCGGCCGGTGATCTCCTGCGCCTGCTCGACGCGATCGATCCCGCCAACGATGCCGGTCGCCTGGTCCTGATTGGCCGGTTCGGCGCCGACAAGGCCGCCGAGCACCTGCCTCGGCTGATGCGCGCGACTCAGGCGGCGGGCCGCAAGGTCGTCTGGTCGATCGATCCGATGCACGGCAACACCGTGACCGTCGCCGACCGCAAGACCCGCCGCGTCGCCGATATTCTCAGCGAGATCGGCACCTTCTTCGAGGCCGCGGCGGCGGAAGGGGTCCATCCGGGCGGCGTGCATCTGGAGATGACCGGCGCCAACGTGACCGAGTGCCTCGGCGGCAGCGCCCTGCATGGCGAGGAGGAGCTTGGCGCGCGCTATCTGACGCATTGCGATCCCCGCCTCAACGCGGTGCAGGCGCTCGACATTGCCGGGGAATTTGCCCGGCTGCTGGCACCCCATGCGCCGAACTGCGCCTCGCACGCGGCGTGAGCGCGGTGGCGGAAGCGGCTGTGCTGACCGGGTCGCGCGGCGGCGCACTGACCGGGGAAATCATCGCGCCCGGCGACAAGTCCATCTCGCACCGCGCGTTGATCCTCGGCGCGTTGGCCGAGGGTGAGACGCGGGTCGACGGCCTGCTCGAAAGCGACGACGTGCTGGCGACGGCCGAGGCGGTGCGCGCCTTCGGCCGCAAGGCCGAACGGGTCGGCGGGCAGTGGCGGGTCGAAGGCGGCGCCTGGCGCTCGCCCGACGGCGTGATCGATTGCGGCAATGCCGGAACGGGGGCGCGACTGCTGCTCGGCGCCGCCGCCGGCTTCCCGCTCACGGCGCGGTTCGACGGCGATGCTTCGCTGCGCAGCCGGCCGATGCGCCGGGTGACCGGGCCGCTTGCCGCGATGGGCGCGCACTTCGATCGGGACGATCGCCTGCCCCTGACGCTGCGGGGCGGGGCGCTGCGCGGCATTTCCTACGCCAATGAGCGCGCCTCCGCGCAGGTCAAGTCGGCGATCCTGCTGGCGGGCCTGCACGCCGACGGCCCGGTCGAGGTGATCGAGCCGGCGCCGAGCCGCGACCATAGCGAGATCATGCTCCGCGCCTTCGGCTGCGAGGTCGAAAGCGCGCGGACGGAAGCCGGTCTGCGCGTGGCGTTGAGCGCCCGCCGGGGGCTCAGCGCGACCTCGGTCTCGGTGCCCGGGGATCCGTCATCTGCGGCTTTCCCGATCGTCGCGGCCCTCATCACGCCGGGGTCCGAGATTGTGGTTCGCAACGTCCTCCTCAATCCGCTGCGCACCGGCCTGTTCGAGACCCTGCTCGAGATGGGGGCGGACCTTCACATCGCGATCCGGCAAACGCGCGGCGGCGAGGCGGTCGGCGACCTTGTCGTCCGCGCTTCCGCCCTGCGCGGCGTCGACGTGCCTGCCGAGCGGGCGCCGAGCATGATCGACGAATATCCGATCCTCGCCATCGCCGCGGCTTTGGCCTCGGGGCCGACGATGATGCGCGGCCTCGACGAATTGCGTCACAAGGAGAGTGATCGTCTCAACGCGATCATTCGCGGCCTGACCGCCTGCGGCGTCGATGCAGTGGCGGATGGCGACACGCTGACTGTGCGACCTTCGGGGCAGCCCAAAGGCGGCGGACGGATCGAGACCCACGGCGATCACCGCATCGCCATGTCCTTCCTCACGCTGGGCCTCGCTTCGGTCGAACCGGTCACCGTAGACGAGCCCGAGATGATCGCCACCAGTTTCCCCGGCTTCGCACCCCTGATGTGCTCGCTCGGCGCGCGGATCGGCGCGTGATCCTGACCATTGCTTATGCTGGCCAGCCGGGCGCTTTCGCCGAGGAAGCCTGCCGCGCCTTCCGTCCCGATCATGAGCCGGTATCATTCGAAGGCTTCGCCGACGTTGCGGCGGCCGTCGTAGAGGGGCGCGCGGTCAGGGGCATGATCCCGCTGGAGAACAGCATATCCGGGCCCGTCCCTGGCGTCGCCGCGCTCATCTCCCAAACGGGCCTCCTCGTCGAGGAACGCCGCGAACTTCCCGTCCGAATGCACCTGCTCGGCTTTGCGGACGCCGCTCTCGACGCGCTCGAACGGATCACTAGCCACCCGGTCGCGCTCGCCCAATGTGCCGGCAACCTCGCGCAATTCTCTGTGCGCCTGGAAGCGGCCGACAACACAGCGGCCTCCGCGCGCCGCCTCGCTGCCTCGGGCGACCGCAAGGCAGCCGTGCTTGCGTCGGAACATGCCGCGTCGCTTTACGGCCTCACCATCCTGCGCCACGACCTGCAGGACCGCGCCGACAATTTCACCACCTTCGGCGTGGTGCGGAGGGATGCGACCGCGCCATGAGCTGGAACACATTCGGCCGCCTGTTGCGCCTCACCACCTGGGGCGAGAGCCACGGGCCCGCGATCGGCGCGGTGCTCGATGGTTGCCCGCCGGGCATCGCGCTGAGCGAGGCGGATATCCAGCCATGGCTCGACAAGCGCAGGCCCGGCACGAGCCGCTTCGCCACCCAGCGCCGCGAGCCGGACCAGATCCGCATTCTCTCCGGTACCTTCGAAGGACGCACCACCGGCACGCCGATCGGGCTGATGATCGAGAATCAGGATGCCCGCTCAAAGGATTATTCGGACGTCGCGGGCAGCTACCGCCCCGGCCACGCCGACTACGCCTATGACGCCAAATACGGCTTTCGCGACTGGCGCGGTGGCGGGCGAAGCTCGGCTCGCGAGACGGCATTGCGGGTCGCGGGCGGGGCGATTGCGCGGCTGATCATCCCGGAAGTGACGATCAGCGGTTATCTTGTCGAATTGGGCGGCGACGCCATCGACCGCGCGGCGTTCGACGCCGCGGCGATCGGCGACAATCCTTTCTTCTCCCCGGACCCTGCGGCCGCCGGCCGTTGGGAGCAACTGGTCGATATGGCGCGCAAGGGCGGCAGTTCGCTCGGTGCCGTCGCGGAGTGCGTGGCCGAAGGCGTACCTGCCGGCTGGGGCGCGCCGATCTATGGCAAGCTCGATGCCGATCTTGCCGGCGCGATGATGTCGATCAACGCGGTCAAGGGCGTCGAGATTGGCGACGGTTTCGCGGCGGCGCGCCTGTGCGGCGAGGACAATGCGGACGAGATGCGCGCCGGCCCGGACGGCAAGCCAAGCTTCCTCTCGAACCATGCCGGCGGAGTCCTCGGCGGCATTTCGTCCGGGCAGCCGGTGGTCGCGCGGGTCGCGTTCAAGCCGACCTCGTCGATCCTGACGCCGGTGCGCACGGTCGATCGCGCTGGACAGGATGACGAAATCAGTACGCGCGGGCGTCACGACCCCTGCGTCGGCATTCGCGGCGTGCCGGTGGTCGAGGCGATGATGGCGCTGGTGCTTGCCGACCACAAATTGCTTCACCGGGCGCAATGCGGATGAGCCGGACTGTCCCGGTCGCCCTCGGCGAACGCAGCTACGACGTGCTGATCGCGCCAGGCGCCTTCGCCCGCGCCGCCACGCTGCTGGGCCCCTATGCGCGCGGCGGACGCCTCGTCGTGATCAGCGACGAGAATGTCTGGGCGGCGCAGGGTGCGGCGTTCCGCGCCGGGCTTGGCGCGATCCGGATCGAGCCGGTCATCCTCCCCCCCGGCGAAGCGACCAAGAACTGGACCAGGCTTGCCGAGTTGATCGACCGCCTGCTCGCTCTGGGCGTGGAACGGGGCGATCATATCGTCGCTTTCGGCGGCGGGGTGATCGGCGATCTGGTCGGCTTCGCCGCATCGGTCCTCAAGCGCGGCTGCGGCTTCGTCCAGGTCCCGACCACCCTGCTCGCGCAGGTCGACAGTTCGGTCGGCGGCAAGACCGCGATCAATGTCACCGCCGGCAAGAATATGGTCGGCGCCTTTCACCAGCCGGCCTTCGTGCTGATCGATCCCGATTGCCTGGACACGCTGCCGTCACGCGAGCTGCGCGCCGGCTATGCCGAGGTGGTGAAATACGGCCTGCTCGGTGACGCTTCCTTCTTCGCCTGGCTCGAAACGCACGGGCAGGCCTTGCTCGCGGGCGATGGCCAGGCGCGCCTTCACGCGATCGCCGAGAGCGTCGCCGCCAAGGCCCGCATCGTCGCCCAGGACGAGCGCGAGACCGGGGACAAGCGCGCTTTGCTCAACCTCGGCCACACGTTCGGCCATGCACTGGAGGCGGAGACCGGCTTTTCCGACCGACTGCTCCACGGCGAGGCGGTGGCGCTCGGCATGGCGCTCGCCTTCCGCTTCTCCGTCGTGCGCGGCCTGTGCCCGATGGAGGACGCCGTGCGCGCCGCCGATCACCTCGCTTACGCGGGTTTGCCGACCCGCCTTTCGGACCTTCGCCTGGCGGCCAGTGGGTCCCGTCTTGCCGCGCATATGGCACACGACAAGAAAGCGAGCGGCGGCACTGTGCCGTTCATCCTGGCACGCGGCATCGGGGCGGCGTTCGTCGGCAGAAACGTGACGCTGGACGAGGTCGCTGCTTTCCTCGACCGCGAAATTGAGCCGACAGCGGCGTGAGCAACTATGCCGAGGTGATCGGCGACCCGATTGCCCATTCCTTGTCGCCCGCAATCCACCATCACTGGCTTGCGGCGTTGGGCATGGCCGGGGCCTATCATGCGACACGGGTCGAGCGTGGTGGCCTGGCGGCATTCCTCGACGAGCGCCGCCGCGATCCGTCATGGCGCGGCTGCAGCGTAACCTTGCCGCACAAGGAAGCGATCGCCGTCTGTCTCGACAGCGTGGATGATGCAGCGACTCGCGTCGGCGCGGTCAACTGCGTCTATCGACAGGGCGGGGAATTGGCCGGGACCAACACCGACGTGGATGGCATCGCATACGCTTTGGACGGGATCGATCCGGCGGGCGGAAAGGTGGCGGTGCTCGGCGCGGGCGGCGCGGCGCGGGCCATGCTGGCCTGGCTCGCCACCCAGCAGGTGGGGGAGACGGTCCTGCTGGTCCGCGATCCAAAGCGCGCCGAACCGCTGACCGGCGGCCCTGTCCGTGCCGCGACCCTGGACAGCGCGCGCGGAGAATTCGCAGACGCCCGACTGATCGTGAACGCAAGCCCGCTCGGCATGGCGGGCAGCCCAGCGATGCCGCCTCACCTCCTCGACGCGCTCGCCTTGGCGCCGGCGGCGACGGTGATGGACATGGTGTACAAGCCGCTCGACACCGATTTGCTCGCCGCCGCCCGCGCGCTCGGGCTCAAGGCCGTGGACGGGCTCGACATGCTGACCGGGCAGGCACGGCGCGCCTTCACCCTCTTTTTCGGAGTCGAGCCTCCGCCCGCCGACGCCGCCCTACGCACAAAGCTTGTCGGCGGTGCGCGCTAAGGCTTTGACAATGCGCGGCGCGCCATGCACGGTCGCGGCGATGCTCGGAAACCGCCCCCTCACTGCCTGCGCGACCTTTGTCGCTGCGCGTTGGTGGCTTGGCTCTTCCATCCGGGCGAGACCGATGTAGCGCGCACTGTTCACAAAGCACGCCAACACCACCCCGCCCGGCCCCGCCCGGCGGGGTTTTTCTTTGCCCGAATGCCTTCGAAGGAATTTTCCAATGATCATCGTCCTCAAGCGCGAGGCCACCGCGGATGATGCGCAAGAGCTGCTTGCGCGCATCGCCGACAAGGGTTTGGAACCGCTCCACATGCCCGGCTCCGAACGCGTTGTGCTGGGTGCACTCGGCGACGAGCGGGTGCTCGCCGAACTGAACCTCACCGGCCATCCAATGGTGGAATCGGTGAAGCCGATCCTCGCCCCCTACAAGCTCGTCTGCCGCGAGCTTCACCCCCACGACACAGTTGTGCGCGTCGGCAGCCTTCCGATCGGCGGCCGTGCGCTTGGGGTCGTCGCCGGACCTTGCGCGGTCGAGACGTACGAGCAGACCCTGAACACCGCGCGCGCCGTCAAGGCGGCCGGCGCGGGCGGGCTGAGGGCGGGCGCCTACAAGCCGCGGTCGAGCCCCTACAGCTTCAGCGGGCATGGGCCCGAGGGGCTTCGAATCCTGCGCGCGGTCGGCGACGAGATCGGCCTGCCGATCATCACCGAAGTCATGGATTCCGCCGATGTCGCCATCGTCGCCGAACATGCCGACGCGCTCCAGATCGGGGCGCGCAACATGCAGAATTTCACTCTGCTGCGCGCGGTCGGCGAGGTTCGCAAACCGGTCCTGCTCAAGCGCGGGATGTCCGCGACGATCGAGGAGCTCCTGCTCGCCGCCGAATATCTGCTGGCGGCTGGCAATGAGCAGGTGATCCTGTGCGAGCGCGGCATCCGCACCTTCGAGCGCGCGACCCGCAACACGCTCGATCTCAACGCCATCCCATATATCAAGCAGCGCAGTCATTTGCCGATCATGGTCGATCCGTCGCACGGCACCGGGGTGCGCGACCTGGTGACGCCGATGGCCCTCGCCGCGATCGCATGCGGCGCGGACGGCATTCTCGTCGAGGTGCACGAGAACCCGGCCGAGGCTATGTCGGATGGCGAGCAGTCGCTCTATCCGGAAGGCTTCGAGGCGCTGATGGCGCGGGCCCGCCCGGTCGCGGCGGCGATCGGACGCACTCTGGCATGACGGCGCACCGACTGGATGCCGGCGAGGCGATCGCGCTCGTCAGGCCCGTGGGTACGCGGATCGATGCGCTATCGCTTTACGCGGCGCTCAGCGAAGGCGGGACAAGGCGAGACACGATGCTGATCGAGCGTTCGGCGGGCCCGACGCTGATCCTGGACCGCCCGGCCCTGCGCGTGGAGTGCCGGGGCCAGGACGTAGTGGTGACCGCCGGCGACGAAGGCGATCGCACGGCATTGGCGGTTCTGGCCGAGCATTTCGCGGACCGTGTCGTGGAGGCGGGTCCCGATACGGCGCGCCTGCGTTTTCCGCGCGTCGCCGGTGCGGACCCTGTCGAGCGGCTGACCGCGTCGTCTCCGTTCGATGTCCTTCGGTTTCTGTCGACAGGGTTCAAGGTCCGCTCCCAGGAGGAGCCGTTCACGCTCGCTGCGCTCGGTGTCGTCGCTTTCGACCATGTCGATCTGATTGAAGACCTGCCGGGCCCAACGGCCGACCCGCTGCAATTTCCCGACTTCTTGTTCTGGCTGGCGCGTTCGCTGGTGGTGATCGAGCCCGGAGGAGCGGCGCGCCTGGTGGTCACGGCGTTCGGCGAGGCGGGAGAAGACACGGGCCGCGCCTATTTCGATGCGGTCCAGCGGCTTCGCGACCTGGAATTACGCTGCGCTGCCGCCCGCCCGCTCGCTGGTCGGCCCGCACCGGCGATCTCCGGGGCAGCGGAAGTCGACCTTTCCGATCCGGAATTCGAGCATCTGGTCGGCGCGATGAAGGCGCATATCGCCGCCGGCGAGGTCTATCAGATCGTGCCGTCGCGCACCTTCCGGGCCCCCTGCCCCGACCCGATTGGCGCGTTCGCGCGGCTCCGGGTCCGCGATCCCAGCCCCTATCACTTCTTCGTGGCGGGACCCGATCACCTGCTGTTCGGCGCTTCTCCCGAAACCTCCGTCCGGATCTTCGAAGGCGCCGACAGTCGGATGGTCGAAGTCAAGCCGATCGCCGGCACCCGGCGGCGCGGTTCGACCGACGACGAGGATGACCGGCTCGAGGCCGAGATGCGGCTTGATCACAAGGAACTGGCCGAGCACATGATGCTGGTCGATCTCGCCCGCAACGACGTCGCGCGGGTCAGCGAGCGCGGTTCCCGTCGAGTCTCCGGGCTGCTCACTGTCGAGCGCTATGCGCGGGTCATGCACCTCGTCTCGTCAGTGACCGGCAGGCTTCGGGCCGGCTACGACGCGGTGCACGCGCTCCAGGCTTGCCTGAATGTTGGAACGCTGTCCGGCGCCCCCAAAATCCGCGCGACTGAGCTGATCCGGCTGGCCGAGCGGACCAAGCGCGGGCCTTATGGCGGTGCGATCGGCTGGCTGAACGGCGCGGGGCTCCTCGACACCGGCGTGATCATCCGCTCCGCCGTGGTCCAAGGCGACACTGCCTTCGTCCGCGCCGGCGCCGGGGTGGTCCATGACAGCGACCCCGCCGCCGAGGCGGATGAAACGCGGCGGAAGGCGTCGGCCCTGCTGTCGGTCCTCGGAGCTTCGGTATGACCCGCCCGGTCCTCCTCATCGACAATCTGGATTCGTTCAGCTTCAATCTGGTCGACTCGTTCGAGCGGCTCGGCGCCGACGTCCGCGTGCTGCGCAACACGATCGCCGCTTCCGCCGCCTTCGACCTCGCGCTCGCGCAAGGCGCGCTGATCGTCCTGTCGCCCGGCCCGGGCGCGCCAGAAGGCGCCGGCTGCTGCCTGGAGCTGGTAAGCCTCGCCAAGGGCAAGGTGCCGCTGCTCGGCATCTGCCTCGGTCATCAGGCGATCGTCGCAGAGGCTGGCGGCCAGGTGGTGCGGGCGCCGGAGCCGGTTCATGGCAAAGCCTGCCCGGTCGACCATGACGGCACGGGGCCGTTCGCCGGCCTCCCCAAACCACTCAAGGTCGCCCGCTATCACAGCCTGGCCACCGTCGATGTCCCGGCGCGGCTGCGCGTGATCGCGACCTGCGGTGAGGTGGTCATGGCGGTCAGCGATCCGGACGCGCGGCAGGTCGGGCTCCAGTTCCACCCGGAATCGATCCTGACCCCGGTTGGCGACCTGATCCTCAACAACCTGCTGACAAGGATCTGAGACGGTAGATTTTATGTGCTCACGAGGGCTGCCCTGGCCGATCTTGGAAGAATATTTTAAATCACATTGACCGATGCTGCATCGCACAGGCATGATGTGATTCGTCGCTCATGAGAGCGACGAAGCCGATCCCGGAGCACTTGATGTTCAAGCTTGCCCAAGGTCTGACCACCCCACTCGATGCCGTCACCGGCGTCGCCCCTGCGGCATTCGGCATCATCACGACGACGACGATTATCACCACGCGATTGCGGGGCGGTAGCGACTGAGCGTCTTTCACAGGACCAGTTTTCCACCGACCCGCTCCCGATCCGGCGAGCGGGTTTTTTTGTGCCTTTTTCGCTCCGGCGAACCGTTACCAAGGAAGAATTCAAATGGCCGATATCCACCCGTTGAAGTCCGCGGACGCCAAACTCTGCGTGCTCAAATTCGGCAGTTCGGTGCTGGAGAGCGAGGATGACTATCATCGCGCCGCACAGGAAATGTACCGCCATGTCCGGCTCGGCGAACGGGTCGTGGCGCTG
This sequence comes from Pseudomonadota bacterium, assembly GCA_023424095.1. Classification (GTDB taxonomy): domain Bacteria; phylum Pseudomonadota; class Alphaproteobacteria; order Sphingomonadales; family Sphingomonadaceae; genus Allosphingosinicella. Next base: position 42,469 of record JAFAEG010000055.1, read on the forward strand.
GTCTCGGCCTTGGCCGGAGAGACGGACGCCCTGTTCGCGCAGGCCGAGCGGCTCGGCGGCGATCCTTCGGGCAAATTGGTGGCGCGTCTGGTGCGGGTCGGTGAATTGCGGTCGGCGGCCCTGATGGCGCTGGCGCTGCGCCGCATCGGGCTGCGCGCCTGCACGCTCGATCCGCACGAGATGGACCTGAAGGCAGAAGGCTCGCCGCTCGACGCCAATCTCAGTGGCCTCGATCGGCCGAGCGTGGAGGCGACGCTGGCGGATAATGAGGTCGTGGTCGTCCCCGGCTTCATCGCCGATCATGACCAACATGGCGTCGTCACCCTCGGTCGCGGCGGCACCGATCTGTCGGCAGTGTTCTTCGCCGCGCGGCTCGGCGCCAGGCGGGTGCGGCTGATCAAGGACGTGGACGGCGTCTATGATTCCGACCCCGCCAAGAATCCCAAGGCAGAGCGCTACGGGACGCTCGATTATGATTCCGCCGCGAAGGCGAGCGCCGGGCTGATCCAGGCAAAGGCGATCGACGCGGCCAAGGAGGCGCAGATCGCGATCGAGGTCGCCGCGGTCGGAAATCATGAAGCCACGGTGGTCGGCGCGCTGCCCAGCGCCAAGGCGATGCCGCCGCAGCCCCGGCGGCTGCGCGTCGCTTTGCTCGGTTGTGGTGTGGTCGGCACCGGTGTGCTCCATCATCTCGCGGCCCGGCCGGACTGGTTCGAATTGGGGCCCGTGCTGGTCCGCGATCCGGCCAAGCATGATGCGTCGCAGCATCGGTTCACCGCCGATCCGGCCGAAGCGCTGGCCGGCGATCCCGACGTCGTCGTCGAATTGATGGGCGGGCGCGGTCTCGCGCTAGAATTGATGGCCAAGGCGTTGCGCGCTGGCGCGTCGGTAGTGACCGCCAACAAGGCCGCGGTCGCCGGTGATCATGATCTGCTGAGCGCCAGCGCCAACGCCGAGGACCAGCTGCGCTTCAGCGGCGCGGTCGGTGGCGGAACGCCGGTGCTTGAGACGATCGACCGGCTGCGCTCCGCTGGTCTGCGCTCGGTCGATGGGGTGATGAACGGCACAGCCAATTATCTGCTCGGGCGGCTGGCCGATGGCGTGTCGATGGACGACGCCATAAGCGAGGCGCAGAGGCTCGGCTTCACCGAGGCGGACCCGAGCGGCGATGTCGACGGCCATGACGCGGCGGACAAATTGTCGATCCTGGCGCGCGCGGCTTTCGGGGTCGCGCTGGCGCCCGAACAGATCGCCCGCGAATCGCTGCGAAGCTTGTCCGCCGATGCGGTCGTGGCGGCCGCGGCGCGCGGGCTGGTGGTCAAGCAGGTCGGCCGCTGCTGGCTGGGCGATGATGGCAATGTTCACGGTCAGGTCCGGCTCGAACATCTCCCGGCCGCGAACCCGCTCGCAGGGCTGCGCAACGAGGAGAATGGCTTCGTGCTGCGCGGGCTCGACGGTCGCCTGCACGAGGTCCACGGGAAGGGCGCCGGTCGCTTGCCGACCGCTGCCGCGGTGTTCGCCGATGTGATGGATGTTCAGCGCGTGCTGGCCTTCCGTCCTCCCGTCGCCATGCAGATGCGCCTCAGCGCGTGACGGGGGTGCGAGCAATGGAAAAGGCAATGGCGAGCGCGCCTGCGAGCATCGGCAATGTCGGCATCGGCTTCGACGTGCTGGGCCTCGCCTTCGATGCCGCACGCGACAGCGTCACGGCGATCCGCGAAGCAAAGCCCGGCGTCCGCCTCGGCGCGGTGAGCGGGCTGGTGCAGCGCCTGCCGGGCGAGGTTGCGCGCAACACCGCATTGGCTGCGGCCGAGGCGCTGCTTGCGTCTGCCCGGCCCGGCTTCGGGGTGCGCCTCGACATCGAAAAGGGCATTCCGGTCAGTGCCGGCATGGGCGGCTCGGCCGCGTCGGCGGTCGCGGCGGTGGTGGCGGTCAATGCGCTGCTCCCTGAACCGCTTGCGCACGGAGCCTTGCTGCCCTTCGCGCTCGAAGGCGAGCGGGCATCGGCCGATCCGCCGCCATGGGACAATGTCATGGCGAGCCTGCTCGGCGGTCTCGTCATCGCCGCGCGCGAGGAACCGGATGCCGTCGTCGGTCTGCCTGTGCCGCACGGCATCGAGACGATCCTGTTTCACCCGGCGGCGGAGGTCGAGACGGGCGCCGCCCGCAAGCTGCTGGCGCCGCACGTGCCGATGCGTATTGCGGTCGAACATTCGCGCCGAATCGCCGCATTCGTCGCAGGCTGTGTCGGCAACGACCCGTCCCTGATCCGGCTCGGCTTCGAGGATTTGCTGGTCGAGCCCCAGCGGCTTCACCTGATGCCGACCCTCTCCGCAGCGCAGGCGGCGGCCAGCGCGGCGGGCGCGCTCGGCTGCGCATTCTCGGGTTCCGGGCCGTCGGTCTTCGCCTGGGCGCTCAGCGCCGACGCCGACGCGGTCGAGGCCGCGATTGCCGAGGCCTTCCGCGATTCGGACCTCTCGGCACGCAGTTACCGGGCACCGGCGAATTCGGCGGGGGCGCGGATCGAGCAGCCTTTCGCACCCCGCGTGGTGGCGGCATGAAGTTCGTCAGCACCCGTGGCGCCGCCGGTCCGGTCGGCCTCTCCGAAGCAATACGTGCCGGGGCGGCGCCGGACGGCGGGCTCTATCTGCCCGCAAGCCTGCCCCGGCTCCCGGCGCTCGATCCAGATCTGCCGCTGCACGCCTTCGCAGTGCAGATGCTGACGCCTTTCTTCGCCGGCGACGCGCTCGCGGAATCCTTGGCCGGCATCTGCGCCCAGGCGTTCGATTTCCCCCTGCCGATCGTGACGCCGGACCCGTCCCGGCCGCAGCGCCACGCGCTGGAGCTGTTTCACGGGCCGACCGGCGCGTTCAAGGATTTCGGCGCGCGGTTTCTGATGGCCTGCTTCGACCGGATCGGTGACCGCGCCGGGCCGCTGACGGTGCTGGCGGCCACGTCCGGCGACACTGGCGGTGCGGTCGGCGCCGCGGCGGAGGGGCGCGACGGCGTGCGCGCGCTGATCCTCTATCCCAAGGGGCGGGTTTCGCCGTTCCAGGAATTGCAGCTCACCTGCTGGAATGCGCCGGTCGAGGCGCTGGAGGTCGAGGGCGATTTCGACGCCTGCCAGCGGCTGGTGAAGGAGGCGTTCGCCGACCCCGGCTTGGTCGCGGCGCACCACCTGACCTCAGCCAATTCGATCAACATCGGGCGGCTTCTGCCGCAAATGGCCTATCTCGGCTGGGCGGCGGCGCAGATGGAGGCGCGGACCGGGCGAAGGCCCGGCCTGATCGTGCCCACGGGCAATCTCGGCCACGGCTTCGCGGCCGTTTATGCGCGCGCCATAGGCCTGCCGATCGGGCCGATCATCCTCGTGACCAACGCCAACCGCAGCTTGCAGGACTGGCGATCGAACGGAACCTACGAACCGCGCGCGTCGATCGCCACGATCGCCAATGCGATGGACGTCGGCGCGCCAAGCAATTTCGAGCGGCTGATCGCATTGCCTGCGGCGCAGCGCGCACTGCGGGTCGAGCTGGTCGATGACGATGCCATCCGCGCGCGCATCCGCCGCGAGCATGTTGAGAGCGGCTATCTATGGTGCCCGCACTCGGCGACTGCCGCCGAGGCTTATGCCCGCTTGCCATCCGAAGAGCAGGGCGAACGGCCGTGGCTCGCCGCGGCGACGGCGCATCCGTACAAGTTCGCCGAGGTGATCGAGCCCCTGATCGATGGGAACGTGACGCCGCCACCCGCACTCGCCGCGATCCTGGATCGCGAGGCCGCGAAGCGCTGCATCGCGCCCGACCTCGGCGCGCTTGCCGACGCTCTGGCGGCGACCGGGGTGGCCGCCTAGGCGTCTGCCCCGCTCGTCACCGCGCCATGGCTGGCCGAGCCGACCAGCCGGGCATATTTCGCATAGGCGCCCGTCACTTCTCGCGGCGATTGCCAGCCGGGGGCACCGCGCGCGGCAAGGTCGGCATCGGTCTCCATCACCCGGGCATCGACGTCGATGACGATGCGGTCGCCCGAGCGGAGCAGGGCGATCGGCCCGCCGCGCGCGGCTTCGGGCGAGACGTGGCCGACCATGAAACCATAGGTCGCGCCCGAAAAGCGTCCGTCCGTGACGAGGGCGACATCATTGCCGAGCCCGCGCCCCTGGATGGCGGCGGTAATCGCCAGCATCTCGCGCATGCCTGGCCCGCCGACCGGACCTTCGCCGCGAATCACGACGACGTCGCCTGCCTCGATCTCGCCACGGGTCAGCGCCTCGAAACAGGCTTCCTCGCCGTCATAGACCTTGGCCGGCCCCTCGAAGCGCAATTTGCCGTGGCCCGCCAACTTCACCACGCAGCCCTCGGGCGCGATATTGCCGTAGCAGATGCCAAAGCCGCCGCGCTCTTTCACCGGCTTGTCGGCGCTGACGATCACGTCCTGCCCGGCCGCTTCTCCGGCATTTTCGAACGCCGAGAAGAGCGTTGTTCCGTCGACCGTCGGTGCGTCGACGATCAGGCCCGCTTCCATCAACCGCCGGCCCAGCAGCGGCGTGCCGCCGGCTGCACTCATGTCCGGTGCCATGTAGCGGCCGCCCGGTTTCAGGTCGGCGATGACCGGCGTCGCGCGCGAGACGCGGTCGAACAGGTCGATGTTGAACTCCGCCTCTGGAATGCCGGCCTCGCGTGCGATCGCGAGCAGATGGAGGATGAGGTTGGTCGATCCGGCCGTGGCGGTGCCCGCCACTGCGGCGTTGGTCAGGCTGTCGGGCGTGATGTAGCGGCGCGCATTGCGCCCCTCGCGAACCGCCTCGACGAGGATTCGGCCGGCTTCTTCCGCAGCCTTGCCTTTGCCGGAATGCACCGCCGGAATGTCGTTGAGCCCGATCGGCGAAAGGCCGAGGAAGCTCAGCGCCAGCGCCATCGTATTGGCGGTGAACTGGCCGCCGCAGGCGCCCGCGCCGGGACAGGCGGCGAGTTCGACGCGCTTCAGTTCCTCGTCGCCGATCGAGCCCGCGCTGTGCGCGCCGACCGCCTCGAACACGTCCTGGATCGTCACTGCCTTGTCGCCGCCGTCGCTGGTGCGGACATGGCCGGGCATGATCGAACCGCCGTAGAGGACGACGCTCGGCAGATCGAGGCGCGCGGCAGCCATGGCGGCGGCCGGGATGGTCTTGTCGCAGCCGACCAGGAACAGCACGCCGTCCAGCATGTGGCCGCGCACAGCCAGTTCAGCGGAATCGGCGATGACTTCGCGGCTCATCAGGCTGGCGCGCATCCCGGGCGAGCCCATCGAGATGCCGTCCGTCACGACGATGGTGTTGAAGTCGATCGCGGTCGCGCCGGCGGCCTCGATCCCGCGCCGCGCATGGTCGGCCAGAGCGCGCAAATGCATGTTGCACGGGGTCACCGTCGACCAGGTGTTGACGATCGCGACCATTGGCCTGGCCAGCGCATCATCGTCCATTCCCGCCGCGCGGAGCATCGCGCGTGCCGGCGCCCGAGATGGGCCCTCGACCAAGTCTCGTGAAGGCAAACGCTTTGAATTCACAGCATTTTTCCCAATCTAACGGACGGTACTGAGGGGTCGATAAAGAGGAATATGTACGCTAGCGCAACAAAAGTTTGCCGCAGTGCAAAAATGGGGTTGCGCCCACGCAGCGTTCCCATATGGTTAGGGATAACAGATTTAGTAAGGAAGCGAACGAGCGTGACTGCGGCTTTTAACAGCCTGAAGACCCTCCCGGTGGCCCTGGCCGCCGCGCTCCTGCTTGTCGTCGTACTTATTAGCTTCATCACGGGAGCGGTACCCGGCTGAACTCACGATCCGACAGGATCCGAGAATTTCAAGCCCCCGCTCCCCACCAGGAGCGGGGGTTTTCTTTTGCCCAAAGGAGAACACCCCAAGTGGAACGCATTTACACTCAAGCCGACGTGAAGCCCGTGCTGGCCGGCCAGACGATCGCGATCATCGGTTATGGCAGCCAGGGCCGTGCCCACGCCCGCAACCTGCGGGACAGCGGCTTCGACGTGATCGTCGGCGCCCGCGCAGAGGGCCAGGCCGGCAAGCGCGCAAAGGCCGACGGCTTCCAGGTGTTCTCGTACGCCGAGGCCGCCAGCAAGGCGCAGCTGATCGCGCTCCTGACGCCCGACATGAGCCACCGCGAAGTGTTCACCAACGACGTCGCCCCGAACCTGGCGGCGGGCGACGCCCTGCTCGTCGCACACGGTTTCTCGGTCCTCTACGGCGAGATCGCGCCGGCCGCCGACGTGGACGTGATCCTGGTCGCGCCGAAGGGCCCGGGCGATCTGGTCCGCCGCGAATATGAGATTGGCCGCGGCGTGCCGTCGCTGTTCGCCGTTCATCAGGACGCGACGGGCCAGGCCCGCGACAAGGCGCTGCATTATTGCGGCGGCAATGGCGGTGCGACTGCCGGCGCCATCGAGACCACGTTCAGGGAAGAGACCGAGACCGATCTATTCGGCGAGCAGGCGGTGCTGTGCGGCGGCGCGACCGAATTGGTCGCGGCTGGCTTCAAGACGCTCGTCGACGCCGGCTACAAGCCCGAAGTCGCCTATTTCGAGTGCCTGCATGAGCTGAAGCTGATCGTCGACCTGATGTACGAGGGCGGCTTTGCCAAGATGCTGCACTTCATCTCCGAGACGGCAAAATATGGCGACTTCGTCTCCGGCCTGCGGGTGATCAACCAAGAGACCCATGCGCGGATGCGCGAGGTCCTGGCCGACATTCAGGACGGCACGTTCGCCAGGGCCTGGATCGCCGAGAACGAAGCCGGCAAGCCCAATTATCAAAAGGCCTACGAGGCCCATCTCGACCAGCCGATCGAGAAGGTCGGCGCGCGCCTGCGCACTCACATGGCCTGGCTGCAAACCCAGCCCAAGACAGAGGCGGCCTGAGCGATGGGCGCCCTCACCGCCATCGCCGAAGCCCCGCCGTCGCCGGAACTGGCGCCCGTCGTCACCGGCGCGCGCCTGGTCGTGGAAGCGCTGGAGCGTGAGGGCGTCACCCACATCTTCGGCTATCCCGGCGGCGCGATCATGCCGGTCTACGACGCGCTGGCCGGCTCAAGCCTGAAGCACATCCTGGTCCGTCACGAGCAGGCAGCGGCGCTGGCGGCGGACGCGTGGGGCCGCGTGACGGGCAAACCGGGTGTGTGCCTGGCGACGTCGGGCCCGGGCGCCACCAATCTCGTCACCGGCATCGCCAACGCCTTCATGGACAGCGTCCCAATGGTGGCGATCACCGGACAGGTCGGTTGCCACTTGATGGGCACCGACGCCTTCCAGGAAATCGACATCTTCGGGATCACATTGCCGATCGTGAAGCACAGCTGGGTCGTGCGCCGGGTCGAGGACATTCCCGAAATCTTCGCGGAAGCCTTCGCGCTGGCGCAGAGCGGCCGGCCGGGTCCGGTGCTGATCGATCTGCCGAAGGACGTGACCCAGCGCGCCGTGCAGATGCCCGCCAGCAATGCTCCCAGGCCCGCTACGTTCACGCCGGCGCCGAACCAGGCAGCGATCGCGGCGGCCAGCCGGCTGATCGAGGACGCGCGGGCGCCCATCCTCTATTTCGGCGGCGGCATTGCCATCGCCAGGGCCGAGCAGGCGCTGCGCGATTTCGCCCACCGCACCGGCATTCCGTCGGTGGCGACCTTGAAGGGCCTCGGCGCCCTGCCCACCGACACGCCTGGCTTCCTCGGCATGCTCGGCATGCACGGGTCGCGCGCGGCCAACACCGCGATCGACGACTGCGACCTGCTGATCTGCGTCGGCGCGCGGTTCGACGATCGCGCGACCGGCCGGATCGACAGTTTCGCGCCCAAGGCAAAGATCATCCATATCGATGGCGACCCGGCGGAGATCGGCAAGCTGAAGCCTGCCGACGTCGGCATCTCCGGCGATCTTAATAAGGTTCTGTCGGCCCTCCAGGCGGTTCCGGCGCATATCGCCGCATGGCAGAAGCGCTGCGCCGCCGACGCCGAGCGCTGGGCGCCGCGTTACGACGCACCGGGCACCGGCATCTACGCGCCCGCCATGCTGAAGGCTCTGTCCGAAGCGGCCGGCGACGACCTCATCGTCACCTGTGACGTCGGCCAGCACCAGATGTGGGTGGCCCAGCACTGCCGCTTCAGCCGGCCGCAGGCCCATCTCACCAGCGCCGGCCTCGGCACGATGGGCTACGGCATTCCGGCCGGGATCGGCGCCCTGCTCGCGGAACCGACTGCGACTGTCGTGACCGTCTCCGGCGACGGCTCGATCATGATGAACATCCAGGAGCTGGCGACCATCCGCCGCTACCGGCTGCCGCTCAAGATCCTGCTGCTCGACAACAGCCAGCTCGGGATGGTCCGCCAGTGGCAGGAATTGTTCTTCGAGCAGAATTTCTCTGAAATCGACCTCAGCGACAATCCCGATTTCGCCGACGTCGCCCGCTCGTTCGGGATCGAGGCCTTCACCATCGATCATCGCCACGAGGTCGAGGGCGCGATTGCGCGCCTGCTCGGCACCAATGGGCCGATCCTGTGCCACGCGCGCATCGATCCGCGCGCGAATGTCTGGCCGCTGGTGCCGCCCAACAAATCCAACATCGAGATGATGGAAGGAGGCCACGCATGACCCACCGCCTGTTTATCGAATTCCTCGCCGCCGAAGGCGCGGTGAAGCGGATGCTGGGGCTCATCGAGCGGCGCGGCTTCATCTTGCGGCGGATCTCTATGGCTGAGCTGCCTGACGGGCGCCGCGCGTCGCTGGCGCTTGAGGTGGAGGCGCGTGACCCTGGCCGGTCGATCGAGACGCTGAGCCGGCAGGTCGAGCGGCTGCACGGAGTCACCGGGATCACTCATCAACGCGGCTTCACCGCGACGGAGCAGGCAGCATGACCGACCATATCCGCATTTTCGACACGACCTTGCGCGACGGCGAGCAGGCGCCGGGCTTCTCCATGACGCCGGGCGGCAAGCTCAAGATGGCGCACGCGCTCGCGGCGCTAAACGTCGACGTGATCGAGGCCGGCTTCGCCGCGGCCTCGCCGGGCGACGCGCAGGCGATCGCCACCATCGCGGAGCGCGTGCAAGGCCCCACGATCTGCTCGCTTGCCCGCGCCACCCGCGGCGACATCCTGGCGGCCCACGCCGCACTCGCGGCTGCGGCCCGGCCGCGAATCCATTTGTTCATCGGCACCAGCCCGCTGCATCGCGAGGCCAAGCTGAAACTCGACAAGGAGGGGGCAGTAGCCGCCATCCGCGACGCCGTCGCTTATGCCCGCAACCTCGTCGACGATGTCGAATTCTCGGCCGAGGACGCCATTCGGACCGAGCGGGACTTCCTGCGCGAATGCCTGTCGGCCGCGGCCCAGGGCGGCGCCACCACGCTGAACGTGCCGGACACGGTCGGCTACACGACGCCCGACGAGATATTCGACCTGTTCCGCTACCTGATCGAGAATGTCGATCGGCCGGACGGGGTGATCTTCTCGACCCACTGTCACGACGATCTGGGGATGGCGGTCGCCAACAGCTTGGCTGCGGTCCGGGCCGGTGCGCGGCAGGTGGAATGCGCCGTCAACGGCATAGGCGAGCGGGCCGGCAATGCCGCGCTCGAGGATGTCGTCATGGCGCTGAAGACCCGCGCCGACACGTTCCGGGTCACGACCCAGGTCGACAGCACCAAGATCATGGTCGCCAGTCGCACGCTGGCGCAAGTCACCAACGTCGTTCCGCCGCGCAACAAGTCGATCGTCGGGGCCAACGCTTTCGCCCACGAGAGCGGCATCCACCAGCACGGCGTCCTCCAGAATCCGGAGACTTACGAGATCATGAAACCCGAAGATATCGGGCTTGCCGCCAACGGGATCATCCTGGGCAAGCATTCGGGGCGCCACGCCCTCGCCGACCGCGCCAAGGCGCTGGGATACACGCTCGACGGCGAGCGGCTCGACCGCGCCTTTACCGCGCTGAAGACGCTGGCCGACGAAGTCGGCATCGTCGACAGCGCCCGTCTGCTCGCTTTGCTGGCCAGCGTGGACAGCGGGCAGTCGCAGCGGCCGTGGAGCCTCGCCAAGGTCGAGATCCGCGCGCCCGTGACGGTCTCCGCCTGGCCTGTCGCCCGGGTCGAGCTGGAACATGGCACGCGTGGCCGTGTGTGCGACCTCGCCTCTGCACCCGGCGCGATGGATGCCGCCTTCCGCGCCGTCAGCCACATTGTCGGGCTGCCGGCCCGCGTCGAGGCCCTCGATATGCAATATGTCGCGGTGGAGGCGGACGAGGAACCGTCGACCGACGGCCAGGCCGCGCACGTGCTGGTCGAGATCCAGATCGGAGTCGAAGGCGAGACCTACGCCGGCCGCGCCCGCGACCGCGACATCCTTCCGACCTGCGTCGCCGCCTATCTCGACGCCATCGGTAATGCCGAAGCGGTCATACGGGTCCGGGCCGATGCCGCGCCCACTCAAAGAGCGGAGGCGGCGTGATGAAGATCATCATCCTGCCCGGCGACGGGATCGGCCCTGAAGTCGCTCGCGAAGCACGCGCATGCCTCGAATTGATCTCGGAGCGCCGTGACATCGGGCTCGAATTTTCCGAGCACGCGTTCGGCGGAAGCGCGATCGATCGCGATGGGGTGCCGTTCCCGGACTCGACGGCCGCCGCCTGTCAGCAGGCGGATGCGATCCTGCTCGGCGCGGTTGGCGGGCCAAGATGGAACGACGCTCGCGCCCGGCCCGAGGACGGCCTGCTCGCACTTCGCGCCAAACTCGGCCTCTATGCCAATCTGCGGCCAATGCGCGTTGGTGAGGGAATGGAGGATTTCTCGCCGCTCAAGCCGGAGATCGTCCGTGACGCCGACATCCTGATGGTGCGCGAGCTGACCGGCGGCGCCTATTTCGGAGAGAAAGCGCTCAGCGACGACTTCGCTTCCGACGCGTACGTCTACGCGCGCGACGAGATCGAACGGGTCGCCCACGTCGCCTTCCGGGCCGCGCGCCGGCGCAGCGGCAAGCTGACGTCGATCGACAAGGCCAATGTGCTCGCGACCTCAAAATTGTGGCGACGCGTCGTGACCGAAGTGTCGGCCGATTATCCGGACGTCGCGCTTGATCACCTCTACGTCGATGCTGCGGCGATGCTGCTCGTGACCGAGCCGCGGCGCTTCGACGTGATCCTCACCGAGAACATGTTCGGCGACATCCTGTCGGACGAGATGTCGGTCATCTCCGGATCGATCGGCCTGCTCGCGTCGGCCAGCACCGGCGCCGGGAAGGCCGCCTTGTTCGAGCCGATTCACGGCTCGGCGCCCGATCTTGCCGGCCTCGACGTCGCCAATCCCGCCGGCGCGATCGCCAGCGCCGCGATGCTGCTCGACCATCTCGAACATTTCGATCTCGCGCGCGTGATCGAAGTGGCGCTGCACGACGTGCTGTCGACCGATTGCCGGACCGCAGATCTCGGCGGGGCCGCGCGCTGCTCTGAGTTCGGAGCCGCAGTGCGCGAGCGGATCGGGGCGCTTCTGGGCCGCATGGAGGCGATCCAGGAGTTGGTCGCGATGAACCGCGGATGCTGCGGATGAGCCCGCGCACGCTTTACGAGAAGATCTGGGACGCCCACGTCGTGGAGCGGCGCGACGACGGTTCCTGCCTGATCTACATCGACCGGCATCTTGTCCATGAGGTCACCAGTCCGCAGGCGTTTGCGGGCCTGCGCGCCGCCGGGCGACCCGTCCGCCGGCCCGATCTGACACTGGCGGTGCCGGACCACAATCTTCCGACCACAAGGCGGGTCGACGCACAGGGCCGGCGCTTCGCAATCGCGGACGAAGCCAGCGCCGCCCAGCTGTCGGCGCTGGAGCGCAACGTCGCCGACTTCGGCGTGCCCTATATCGACGACCTCGACGCACGGCAGGGCATCGTCCACGTCATCGGCCCGGAACAGGGCTTCACCTTGCCGGGCACCACCCTGGTCTGCGGCGACAGCCACACCGCCGCGCACGGCGCGCTCGGAGCGCTCGCCTTCGGCATCGGCACCAGCGAGGTCGAGCATGTGCTCGCGACCCAGACGCTGATTCTCCGTCAGTCGAAGACGATGGAAGTGCGCGTCGACGGATCGCTCGGCTTCGGCGTCACCCCCAAGGATCTGATCCTGCACATCATCGGGCGATTGGGCGCCGGCGGCGGCGCAGGCCACGTCATCGAATATCGCGGCGAGACATTCGAAGCGATGAGCGTCGAAGGCAGGCTGACGGTCGCAAACATGTCGATCGAGGCAGGCGCACGCTCGGGTCTCTTCGCGCCGGACGACAAGACCTTCGCCTATCTGAGCGGCCGCCCAATGGCTCCCCGTGGAGAAAAGTGGGATCGTCTGGTTTCCTGGGCGCGAACGCTGGCCACCGACGAAGGCGCCTCGTTCGACCGCTCCATCCGGATTGCCGCCAGCGACGTCGCGCCGTCAGTCACCTGGGGCACCAGCCCGGACCAGGTCGCGGCGATCACCGGCAACGTGCCGAATCCGTCCGACGCGCCGGACGCCGAGACCGCCCGCCAGATCATCGCCGCGCTCGATTATATGGGCCTCGAGGCCGGCCAGAAACTGCAGGAGGTCGAAGTGACTCACATTTTCGTCGGCAGCTGCACCAACAGCCGGATCGAAGACCTCCGGGCGGTTTCGGCCGTGGTGAAGGGGCGGCGGCTGGCAGCGGGCGTCGAGCAGGCTTTGGTCGTGCCGGGCTCTGGCCTCGTCAAACGCCAAGCCGAAGCGGAAGGGCTCGACCGCATCTTCATCGAGGCCGGGTTCGAATGGCGCGAGCCCGGCTGCTCGATGTGCCTGGCGATGAATCCCGACAAGGTGCCGCCGGGCAAGCGCTGCGCCTCCACCTCCAACCGCAATTTCGTCGGCCGCCAGGGACCGGGCGCGCGCACCCATCTGGTGTCGCCGGCCATGGCGGCTGCGGCTGCGGTAACCGGGCGACTCACCGACGTCCGGGAGTTGGTCGTATGACTCCGGTGCAGATAGTCGAAGGCCGAGCGATTGCGGTTTGCCGGGCGAATATCGACACCGACCTGATCATCCCCGCCCGTCACCTCAAGACGGTGACGCGTGAAGGACTCGGCCGCTTTGCGTTCGAGGCCGTGAGTGGCGAGGACAGCCCGTTCGCCGATCCCGCGCTCGCCGGCGCGCCGATCCTCATCGCCGGCGAGAATTTCGGCTGCGGATCAAGCCGCGAGCATGCGGTGTGGGCATTGCTGGACCGCGGTATCCGCGCCGTCATCGCACCGAGCTTTTCCGACATCTTCGCCAGCAATGCGTTCAAGAGCGGTCTTCTGGCGGTGGAGCTTCCGCTTGCCGCGGTCGTCAGGCTCTCGGAAGTCGGGGCAGAGACGGTATTGATCGACCTCCAGGCCATGACGGTCACCGCCGCCGGTGCCCACTTCCCGTTCGTCCTCGATCCTTTCCGCCGCCGCTGCCTGCTCGAAGGGCTCGACGAGATTGGCCTCACGTTGCGGAGCGAAGCGCAGATCGATGCCTATGAGGCAGCGCCGTCACAGGCGTTCCTCCGGCAGCTTCCGCAGCGCCGCGACGATCCCGTCGACCATTTCCGTTGACGTGCCGCCGGCGATCCGGATCTGGGCCTGGGCATAATGGGGCAGGCGCGCGGCTGAAAGCTCGCGCAGCGCCACCGTCACATCCTTGCCTTCGAACAGGGGCCGAGCGCCGCTGTTTCGAAGCCGTTCGACCAGCACGGTCTCCTTCACGTCGAGCCAGACCGCGACAGCCTCGGCCAATATCCGTGTCCGGGTGACATGCTCGGAAAAGCCCCCGCCCCCAATCGCCACCACGCTCGGACCGGGCTCATCCAGCAGCCGGCCGATGACCGCTCGTTCAAGAGTGCGGAAAGCCGCTTCCCCTTCCTCCGCGAAGAAGGCGGAAATGCTGCGTCCAATGATCCGCTCCACCTCCTCATCGGAATCGAAAAAGGGACGCTGCAGAGACTGCGCGAGCATCGGTCCGATCCACGTCTTTCCGGAGCCTGGCAGGCCGACAAGGACAATCGTCCGCCGCTGGCTTGCGCAGCCGGAGCCCGGCAGGCCATCAGCCGCCGCAGGCCCGTCCGGCCTCTTTCCAATCTCGGCCATTCACTGAACTCATGTGAAATCCGGTTCGAGCCCACGAAGGCGCAATTCGGACGTAACAGCGGACCCAACACCCGGCTGCTACAAATTCCCGGTAAAGCGCGCAAAGGGAAAGGGTGTGGGGGGCGAGCACCAGAGACTACCGCGAGAAATCGCCGGAAATTCTCTGGAGAAAGGCCGGCCAACGGCGCGCGAAACACTGTTTGGCCACCCGAAGCGCCGCAGTTCTGCGGGGATTTTCGTGAGGATCTCCGTGACGGAGAATGACCGTTCAGGTCAGTGGCGGAGAGGGAGGGATTCGAACCCTCGGAACCCTTGCGGGCTCAACGGTTTTCGAGACCGCCCCGTTCGACCACTCCGGCACCTCTCCGCGAGGGCGCATCGGCGGACCTGGCAGGAAATGCGAGGAGCGCCGGGCCGATTGAGCGGCGCGCTCTAAAGCATGGTTTCGCGCTTGCCAAGCGGGAGATCGCGCCACGTTCGCTTGCCGCATCCACATCGGCCACCTAGATTGATGCCATGACCAACCGCCTGCCCATCGAAGCCAAATTGCCGGTTGCGCCGCCGATCTCGCACGCCCGCTTCGCGATCGGCGACGTGGTGCGCCACCGGCTATTCGACTTTCGCGGAGTCGTGTTCGATGTCGATCCGGTCTTCGCCAATAGCGAGGAATGGTATGAGTCGATCCCGGAGGAGACCCGGCCGGCCAAGGACCAGCCTTATTACCATCTGCTCGCCGAAAACGCCGAATCGTCCTACGTCGCCTATGTCAGCCAGCAGAATCTGGAAGGCGATGCGGGCGAGGGTCCGGTCGAGCATCCCGCGATCGGCGATCTGTTCGACCGCTTTGTCGACGGCCGCTACCGCCTGAAATACCAGCACCGGCATTGAGCGGATCGGGCCTGGCCGAACGGCGCCGCCAATCGGTTGACATGGCCCGCGACCGCCTCTAGCAGCCCTTGCTTCCGTGCGTGGCCTTGTGGCTTTCGCGCGCAAGCAGTTTTGATGATTGGATAAGAGCCATGTTCGCCATCGTGCGCACGGGCGGCAAGCAATATCGCGTCGCCGCCGGAGACAAGATTGCCGTCGAGAAGATCGCCGGGGAAGCGGGCGACAGCGTCACGCTCGACGACGTCCTGCTGGCCGGTGAAGGCAATGACGTGAAGGCCGGCGGCGTGACCGTCGCGGCCGAGATCATCGCGCAGGCGAAGGGCGAGAAGGTCATCGTCTTCAAGAAGCGTCGCCGCCACAATTACCGCCGCAAGGCCGGCCATCGCCAGCAGTACACGATCCTCCAGATCGTTTCGATCGGCGGCAAGAAGGCCGAGACCAAGAAGGTCGAAACCAAGAAGGCTGACGCGAAGGCTGAAGCGGCTCCGGCCGCCGAGAAGCCCGCCAAGGCCCCGAAGGCTGACGCGCCGAAGGCCGAAGCGCCCGCCAAGGGCGGCGCGGAAACCCCGGCGGAAGCCAAGGCCGAGGCGCCGAAGAAGGCCGCCGCGACCAAGGCCGCCCCGAAGAAGGCTGCTGAGAAGGCCGATGCTGCGCCTGCGAAGAAGGCCTCGACCAAAAAGGCTTCGCCTGCTAAGGGCGAATAAAGACATTCGGATTTAGAGACGAGCAATGGCACATAAGAAAGCAGGCGGTTCCTCACGCAACGGTCGCGACAGCGTCGGCCGGCGTCTGGGCGTGAAGAAGTTTGGTGGCGAGTCCGTGATTGCGGGCAACATTCTCGTGCGTCAGCGCGGCACCAAATTCTATCCGGGCGATGGCGTCGGCATCGGCAAGGACCATACCCTTTTTGCGCTTAACGACGGTGCGGTTGCGTTCCGCGTCGGCCGCCTTGGCCGCAAATTTGTCTGTGTCGCGCCGATTACGGCCGAAGCAGCGGAATAGGAGCGACCGAGGACGGGTTGCTCCACGGAGGAGCGGCCCAAGTTCTAGGTTTCTAGAATGTTAGAGGGAGAAGGGGCCGCCCCTTCTCCCTTTTTTCTTCTCCCTCGAAATTGCCGCGAGACCGTCATCGAAGGCGGGCATGCGGCGGAAGGGAGGAGACCATGTTCGCCATCACCGAACGTCTGTTGCTGCGGCCCGCCTGGGAAGAGGATGCCGGGGCCGTATTCCGCGCCATTGCCGACGAGGGAATCGTCCGCAATCTCGCCTCCGCACCGTGGCCCTACCTTCCCTGTCACGCCGAGAGCTTCATCGCGATGCCACGCCCGGCGCATCGCCCGGTCTCGCTGATCTTCCTGCGCACCGGCGGCGTGCCGGAGCTGGTCGGCTGCATCGGCATCGACACCATGCCCGACGGCGAGGTCGAGATGGGCTACTGGATCGCGCGCAAGCATTGGGGATCGGGGATCGCGACCGAGGCCGGCGCAGCGATGCTGCGTTTCGCCCGCGACACGCTCCGCCTGCCGCGCATCATCGCCGGTCACTTTCTGGACAATCCCGCTTCGGGCCGGGTGCTTCGGAAGATTGGCTTTCAGCCGACCGGCGCGGTGCTGATGCGCACCAGCGTCGCCCGCGCCTGCGAGACGCCGATGGCCGAATATGTGATCGAGCTGAACCGCGACGAGGAAATTGCCCCGGTCGCGGCCTGTCCCAAGCTCGCGGCTTGAGGAAGCCTCCCCGGCCATAGGTCGGGGAGGCGCCCTTGAGCGTGTCGATGGCGAAAGCTAGCAAGGGGGTGGATCAGAAGGAGCCGCCGGATGCGAACGCTGCTTGCCGCGACTGCCGCCATCGCCTTGTCCTCAGCCGCGCTCGCCCAGCCCTCCACCGAGCCGGACGCCGTCGTCCAGCGCCAGCTTGAGGCCTATAACGCACACGACATCGACGCCTTTGTCGCGACCTATGCGGAGGACGTCGAGCTTTGGCAGCTCGGCCCCGAGAGCCGACTGCTCGCCAGGGGCCGCGAGGCATTGCGACGGGAATATGCGGAATTCTTCGCTCAAGCCCGGCCGCATGCCGAGATCACGCAAAGGCAAAGCACGGGTCCCTACATTGTCGACCGGGAACGGGTGACCACCGGCACAGGTGAGTATGTCGAAGCATCGGCGACCTATCTGGTGGAAGCCGGCCTGATCCGGCGAGTCTGGTTCGCGCCCGCCCCTGCCCGCGCCGGCAACGATGCGCGGCCGCTCGCTCTGACCGGCGGGACGCTCATCGATGGCTCAGCCAGGCCCGCCATCGCCGACAGCGTCGTGATCATCGCCAGCGGCCAGATCCAGTGCGCCGGCGATCGGGCGCGCTGTCCCGTCCCTGCGGGAGCGGAGCAAGTGGATGTGACCGGCCGCTTCATCACGCCGGGTCTCGTCGACACCCATATCCACACCGGCCAGACCGGCTGGGTCGACGGGCGGCCGGACGGGCTCGTGACCAACAATGTCTATCCCTATGCCGAGGTCGCAGCGGCGCTGCGCGCCGATCCGGGCCGCTGGCACCGGGCCCAATTATGCTCGGGCGTGACCGCGGCGTTCGACGTCGGCGGTCAGCCGTGGACCGTGGCCGAAGCGCAGCGCGTGCGAGGCCGCCCGACCCGGCTCAACCTGCGCGCGGCGGGGCCGCTGGTTACGCCGGCGCCGCAGGCCGCCCTGAATTTGCCGGGGGAGCCGACCTTCCTGCCCCTCGCCTCGCTCGAAGATGCCAGGCGCAGCGTCGAGCAAGCGCGCACGTCGGGCGCGGATGCCGTCAAATTGTGGTTCATCGCGCCCGCTCCGGCGCAACGGGAGGCCGTCGATTCCTATGTCCGCGAAATCGGCCGTGCCGCCCGTGCGGCCGGCCTGCCCCTGATCGTCCACGCGACCGAGTTGCGCGAGGCAAAGGTCGCCATCCGCGCCGGCGCGACGATGCTCGTGCACAGCGTCACCGACGGTCCGGTGGACGAGGAATTCCTGCAATTGCTGGTCAGTCGGCAGGTGGCGTACGCGCCGACTCTTGTCGTCGGCCGCAATTGGCTGCGGGCGCTGACGTCGGTCGTCTACGAAACGGCGCCCACGATCCAGGATCCCAATGGCTGCGTCGATGAAGCGCTGAGGGCGCGGATCGCCGACGCGGCGCGGCTTCGCGCCGACCTTCCGCCGCAGCTCACCGGCGACGCGCTGCTGAACGCGGTTCGATCCGGCGGCGCCGAGGATGCCGTCGCGGTCGAAAATCTGCGGCGGGTGCGGCGGGCCGGGGGGCGCATCGTGCTGGGAACCGACGCTGGCAACCCGCTGACGCTGCACGGAGCATCCGTCCATGCGGAGCTCGAGGCGATGGAGTCGGCAGGGATTCCGGCCGAGGAACTGATCGGCATCGCCACTCGAAACGGCGCCGCCGCCCTCAACGACGCCGCCCGCTACGGGACGATCGAAGCCGGCAAGCAGGCGGATCTGATCGTGCTGACGGAGGATCCTCGCCGGGCCGCCCGGGCCTTCCGGTCGATCAGCCACGTCATGCGTGGCGGCGTGCTTTATGACCAGTCGGAGCTGCGGGTCGCAGCCGCCCGGCGCTAGCGCGGCAGGTCAGGCGAAAGCGGGGGCCGGGTTCGCGCCGAGCTCGGTCTCCGCCTTGGCGATCAAGGCGCGGTCGTCGTGATTCCACGGGTGGAAGCGCGGCAGGAAGAAAGCGAGCCAGGCGCCGAGGATTTTGCGCATCATGCCGGGGCGGACCCAGGCGAACCAGATCATCCGGCGCACCGCCTTGAAGCCGGTGATGCCGTCCTGACGCAGCAATTCGAGCACGCCGGCGCTGCGATCGACGATGAAATTGCGGGTGACCAGCAGCATCACCTTCGACTTCACCCGCCAGCGCTTGAAGCGCGGCCAGTCCTTCGTCGCGTGCAGCCAGGTGTCATAGGCGACGCCCTTGTGCTCGATCTCCTCGATCGCGTGCCAGCGCCACATCGCCGCCGATTCGGCGTCCGCCGCCGCCAGATGGCGCGGATTGCGCAGCAACTGATTGGCGAGGATGGCGGTGAAATGCTCCAGCGCCATCGTCGCGGCGAGCGCCGCGATCGGGTGCTTCGAACGGATGAAGGCGAGGCGCTTGTCCACCTGCTCGTCGAGCTTGGTAAGGTCGTAGCCGGCGTCCACCGCTTTCTTGTTGAACTGCACATGCTCACGGCTGTGCATCACTTCCTGCGTGGTAAAGGCCTTGATCTCGGCCGCCAGCTTCGGATCGGCGCCCTCGCGGAAGGCGCGCACGCTCTCGACGAAGAAGCCCTCGCCCTTCGGGAAGGTCGCGCTCAGCGCGTTGTAAAAGGCGGTGGCGACCGGGTCGCCGCCCATCCACCAGCGGGTCGCGTCCATGCCGCGGCCGAAGCGCCGGTCGCGCGGGGTGATGGTCAGATCGGCGGGTGTCGTTTCGCGACGCATTGCTCTATCTCCACGTTCGTGACCGGATATCCTTCTTACTTACACAAATGTCAATAGTTCGCACTCGCCTTTCGCCGGCCGAGAGCCGCGCCGCCGCGCTCGAGGCCGCGCGCGCCATATTGGTCGAGGAAGGACCGCAGGCGGTGACGCTGAAGGCGGTCGCCGGGCGAATCGGCCGCACCCACGCCAATCTGCTCCACCATTTCGGCTCGGCCGGGGAATTGCGCACCGAACTGGCCCGCTCGATGGCCGAGCAGGTCACCGCCTCGATCGGCGAAGCGGTGCTGCGCGCCCGCGAAGGCAAGGCCGATCCGATCGAGATCGTCGACCAGACCTTCGACGCCTTCGGGCAGGGCGGCGCGGGCGCCCTCGCCGCCTGGATGATTCTGTCCGGCGAGCATGACGCACTGGAACCGATCCTCGAAGCGATCCGCGCCCTGGTCGGGCGGCTCGCGGATGGCGTCGACGAGAAAGTGGTCGCCGAACTCACCCTTTCCCTCGTGCTCAGCGCATTGGGCGATTCGCTCCTCGGCGAACCGATGGCCGCGAGCCTCGGCGTGCCGCGCGGACGCGCCCGCGAACTCGCCCGCCAGCGCATCGCCTACGCGATCGAGGTGCATCGGACGGCGCTGGCCTGACCCGAAGAGAAAGCCGGAGGACGATATGATCACTGGCGCGCATGCAATGATCTTCACTGCCGACGAGACGGCCGACCGCGCCTTCCTGCGCGATGTGCTGGAGATCCCCCACATCGATTCGGGTGGGGGCTGGCTGATCTTCAAGCTGCCGCCCGCCGAGCTTGGCGTGCACGAAGGCCCGAACGACATGCACAAACTGTATCTGATGTGCAGCGACATCGACGCCTTCGTCGCGACGATGGCGGGCAAGGGTGTGAGCACGCAGCCCATCGCCGAACAGGGCTGGGGCCGCTCGACCGGCGTGACCCTGCCGGGCGGCGGCACGCTGGGCGTCTACGAGCCTCGGCACGCCCGGCCCTAGCCGCAGCGCGGCCAAGCGCCTAAGTCGCGGCCATGCATTTTCTTGATCAGGCAAAAATCTATATTTCGTCCGGTTCGGGCGGTCCCGGGGCGGTGAGCTTCCGGCGGGAGAAGTTCATCGAATATGGCGGCCCGGACGGCGGCGACGGCGGCAAGGGCGGCGACATCATCTTCGAGGCCGTCGAGGGCCTGAATACGCTCATCGACTTTCGCTACACCCAGCATTTCCGGGCGCCGCGTGGCAAGGGTGGCGCCGGCTCCAACCGCACCGGCGCGGGCGGCAACGACCTGATCATCAAGGTCCCGATCGGCACCCAAATTCTGGCCGACGACGAGGAACGGAGCCTGCTCGCCGACATCACCGAGGCGGGGCAAAGCATCGTCTTCCTGCGCGGCGGTGACGGCGGGCGCGGCAACGCCAGCTACAAGACCAGCACCAACCGCGCCCCGCGCCAGCACGGCACCGGCTGGCCGGGCGAGGAAGCCTGGGTCTGGCTCCGGCTGAAACTGCTCGCCGATGCGGGCCTGGTCGGCCTGCCCAATGCGGGTAAATCGACCTTCCTCAACGCGGTCAGCAACGCCAACGCCAAGGTCGGCGACTATCCGTTCACGACCTTGAGCCCCAAGCTCGGCATGGTCCGCTACAAGGGCGTCGACTTCGTCCTCGCCGACATTCCGGGCCTGATCGAGGGCGCGGCGGAAGGCGCCGGGATCGGCGACCGCTTCCTCGGCCATGTCGAGCGCACGCGTGTGCTCATCCACCTGGTCGATGCCAATAATGAGGATGTCGGCGAAGCCTATGCGATCGTCCGCGACGAGCTCGACGCTTATGGCGCGGGCCTCGAGGACAAGGTCGAAATCGTCGTGCTGAACAAGTCCGACACGATCGACGACGAACTGGCCGCGGCGCTGAGCGCCGAGCTGGTTGAAGCGTCCGGTGCGGCAAAGGTGCTCGTCGTTTCCGGCGCGACCGGCGACGGCGTTGAGGCGGTGCTCGATGCCGTCATCGAAGCGATCGGCAAGCGCGAGACGGCGGAAGACGAGCCGGAGGACGGCTGGTCGCCGCTCTGATGCCACGCCGTTCCAAGCAGCTTCCCACGCTCGCCGTCACCGGCGGCACCGGCTTTGTCGGCGCGCATCTGATCCGGATGGCGCGCGAAGCCGGCTATCCGGTGCGCGCGCTCACGCGCAAATGGCAGCCGCCCGAGGAAGGCGTCGACTGGGTCGAGGGCACGCTCGACCGGCCCGAGACGCTGCGCCGCCTGTGCGAGGGCTCCGACGCGGTGATCCACATTGCCGGCGCGATCAATGCGCGCGACCGGGCGGGGTTCGAGGCGGTCAATGCCGGCGGCACCGCGAACATGATCGACGCCGCCCGCGCCAACGGGGTGCGGCGCTTCGTGCACATCTCCTCGCTGTCCGCGCGCGAGCCGGAACTGTCCGATTATGGCTGGTCGAAGGCCAAATCGGAGCGGATCGTCGCCGCCTCCGGGCTCGACTGGACCGCCATCCGCCCGCCCGCCGTCTATGGCCCCGGCGACCGCGAGACGCTGGAATTGTTCAAGATGGCGCGGCGCGGCCTCGTCATGCTGCCGCCCGGCAATGGCCGCCTGTCGGTGATCCATGTCGAGGATCTGTGCCGGCTGATCCTCGCCGTGCTCGACGATGATGACAGCCGCGGCGCGCTTTACGAACCGGACGACGGCACGGCCGAGGGCTGGAGCCACAAGGGCTTCGCGCAGGCGCTGGGCATCGCCGTCGGCAAGCGTCCGGCGGCGATGGCGATGCCGCGTCCATTCCTCGCCGGGGCGGCCCGCGCCGACCGCCTGTTCCGGGGCGGCAATGCGAAGCTGACCAAGGACCGGGTCCGCTATTTCTGCCACCCGGACTGGGTGGCGACGCCCGAACTGCAGCCGCCGGCGAAATTGTGGCAACCGCAGATCGAGACGGCCGACGGCCTGGCCTCGACCGCCGCCTGGTATCGCGCCGAACGCTGGCTCAAGTGAGCTGCGGCAGATCCACGAAATAGCTGAGCACGAAGGCAAGGAAGCTGAGGCACAGGCCGACCAGGAAAGTGCGATAGGCATAGCCGAGCAGCCGGTACTTCTTGCGCGCGAGCACCACGCCATTCTGGTAGAGATCGCGCAGCATCAGGGTGAGGAAGCCCTCTTCCGAGCGCAATTCGCCCATCACCCGCTCCAGAAACTCGTCCTCGCGCAATTGTTCGAACGAGCCGAAGAACAGGACGTTGAGCCGTCCGCCCGTCTTGAACCGGGTCGCCGGCATCACCGCCAGGATCGACAGCACGGCCGAGAAGAAGGCGAAGACGCCCAGGATCAGCAGCGGCAAGGGCTCGGCCGAGGCGCGCGCCTGGCCCAAAGCGATGGTAAAGACCAGGAAGGTCGCGGCCAGCAGCATATTCGCCTTCTGGTCCGCCATCGCCGACAGCTGGACGTGGACGAGCTGCGCTGTGCGCACGGTGTGAATGGAATTGGGCGGAAACGGTTTTACTTCGCCCACGCTCTCTTCGGTCATGTGATCCCCTCTGCTGACCGCCCTACCCTCGCCGCGCTCCGGCCCTAATCGCTTGGCACAGGGCCGTGCGAAACCTAAAGGGCCAGCATGACAGACCGTGACGAGACCTTCGACAAGGTCGCAGAGCTGATCGCGCCGTTCAACAAGAAGAATGCGCCGCTCACCGATACAACCAGTTTCGCGGGCGACCTCGAATGGGACAGCCTGGTGGTGATGGACTTCGTCGCGAACATCGAGGACGAGTTCGACATCCTGATCACGATGAACATGCAAGCCGAGATCGAGACCGTGGGGCAATTGGTCAATGCGATCGAACAGTTGAGGAATGAGGGGGAATGACGGACGCGACCATCGATAGCCTGGACCCGGCCGCGCACGCCGCGCCGGCAGGCGGCGGGAAGGATCTTTTCTCCAAGTTCGACTCGCTGATCGCCGAGCGCGACGCGCTGCTGGCGACCGGAGTCCGCTACCCGTTCGGGATGGTGATGGAAAAGGTGATGTCGCCGACGCGGGCGATCATCAAGGGCAAGGAGACGATCCTGCTCGGCACCTACAATTATATGGGCATGACCTTCGATCCCGACGTGATCGCGGCCGGCAAGAAGGCGCTCGACGAATTCGGCGCGGGCACGACCGGCAGCCGGGTGCTGAACGGCACCTACCAGGGCCATGACGAGTGCGAAGAGGCGCTGAAGGAATTTTACGGCACCAAGCACGCGATGGTCTTTTCGACCGGCTATCAGGCCAACCTCGGCCTGATGGCGACCATCGCCGGCAAGCAGGATTACATCATCCTCGACGCCGACAGCCACGCCAGCATCTATGACGGCTGCTTCATGGGCGATGCCCAGCTCGTCCGCTTCCGCCACAACAGCCTCGAGGATCTCGAGAAGAAGCTGGGCCGCCTGCCCCCCGAGGCCGGCAAACTGGTCGTGCTCGAGGGCGTCTATTCGATGCTCGGCGACATTGCGCCGCTCAAGGAAATGGTCGCAATCGCCAAGAAATATGGCGCGATGATCGTGGTCGACGAAGCGCATGGCATGGGCTTCTTCGGCGAGCATGGCCGCGGCGTGTTCGAGGAAGCGGGTGTCGAGGCGGACGTCGATTTCGTCGTCGGCACCTTCTCGAAGAGCGTCGGCACGGTCGGCGGCTTTATCGTCTCCAACCATCCGAAGTTCGAAGTGCTGCGGCTGGTCACCCGCCCCTACGTCTTCACCGCCTCGCTGCCGCCGAGCGTGGTCGCCACCGCCGCGACCTCGATCCGCAAGCTGATGCATTCCGGCGAGAAGCGCGCGCATCTGTGGAAGAACAGCAAGCGCCTGCACAAGGGCCTGACCGATCTGGGCTTCAAGCTCGCGACCGACACGCCGCAATCGGCGATCATCGCGGTGCTGCTGCCCGATCAGGACACCACGGTGCGCATGTGGCACACGCTGATCGAGATGGGCCTCTACGTGAACATGGCCCGCCCGCCCGCGACGCCGGCCGGCACCTTCCTGCTGCGCTGCTCGCTCTGCGCCGATCACACCGACGAGGAAGTCGGCGAGATTCTCGGCATGTTCGAGGCCGCCGGCAAGATTTGCGGCGTGCTCGGCTGATCCACGTCGAAGCGCAGCGCGGACGGGACGGATCGCCTTTCCTCCCGTCGGCGCTTCCTATAACCTGTCCGTAATGGCGGAGGATGGCAGCGTGGCGGCGTCAGGGGCGCCGGACCCGTCGATCTGGCGCGGGCGCTGGGTCAGCGCGGTCGCGCTTATCGCCGCAATCATTCTCGTCGGCCTGCTCGGCATGGTCACCACCTCGCGCGAGAATCGCGAGGCGGCGCTCGAACTGGAGCGCAACACCTATGAGGCGATCCAGCTGGCGCGAAGCGTCGATGGCAGCATCGCCCGCGCCGAGGCCACGATGGGCCGTTACGTGCTCAATCCCGAGGGCGGCGGTGCCAGCCAATATGTGCTGGAATGGCGCGCCGCGTCCCGCCAGATTTCGCAGCTCCAGCAGGTGGTGCGCAACGATCCCGCCCAATTGCAGCGCGTCGAGGAACTGCGCCGCCTGTTCAACCTGCGCGGCGAGGAGCTGAACGCCGCGGTGCGTGCGTCCGACCGGCGCGCGGAGAACGATCTGACCGGGCTCGGCCTCTTTTATCGCGCCGCTCAGTCCGAAACGCTTGGGCAGCTCGGCTCGCAGCTGGACGCAATCGTCCGGGCCGGGCGGCAGACGCTGGGCGAACGGGTCGCGGTGTCGCAGCAGGTGGCGGAATCGACCGACCGGCTGACCCGCTGGCTCGGCTGGCTGGCTCTGTTCATCAGCGCGCTGGCGATCGCTCTGTCCTATTGGGCCTATCGCGCCTTCAACGAGGGCCGGATCGCCCGGCTCGAGGCCGATGTGCTGGAGCAGGCGGTGCAGGAACGCACTGGCGAGCTGAGCGAAGCCTATCGCCAGCTGCAGGCGGAATCGGCCGAACGCGAAGTCGCCGAGGAGAAATTGCGCCAGGTCCAGAAGATGGAGGCGGTCGGCTCCCTCACCGGCGGGATCGCGCACGATTTCAACAATATGCTGGCGGTGGTGGTTGGCGGCCTGGACCTCGCCAAGCGCAAGATCGACCGCGCCCCGGGCGAGGCCAGCCAGCACCTCGACAATGCCATGGAAGGCGCGACCCGCGCCGCGGCCCTCACCCGCCGCCTGCTCGCCTTCGCCCGCGCCGAGCCGCTGCTGCCGGAGGCGCTGGTCCCCGGCGCGCTGGTCGAGGGCATGCGCGAGTTGATCGATCGCACGATCGGCGAGCGGATCCGCATTCGCACCCGCCGGCCGGATGAGGATTGGCTGGTCGCGGCCGACCCGACCGGCCTGGAAAATGCGGTCCTGAACCTGTGCGTGAATGCCCGCGATGCGATGCCGGACGGCGGCGCGCTCACCATCTCCGTCGACAATCTCTCGCTCGCCGCGGGAGATATCGGCGCGCTCCCGGCCGGCGACTACACCAGGATCAGCGTCAGCGACGAGGGAACCGGGATCGCGCCCGAACATCTGGAGCGGGTCTTCGAGCCCTTTTTCACCACCAAGCCGGTGGGCAAGGGAACAGGCCTGGGCCTCAGCCAGATTTTCGGCTTCGCCCGCCAATCGGGCGGCGATGTCACGATCGATTCCGTCGTCGGCAAAGGCACGAGCGTCGCCATCCTGCTGCCGCGTGCCGCCGACGGCGCGGCCCCTGCCCGCGCCGCGCCCGCCGCGCCGGTCGACGATACGCCGCTGGCCGCCGCGCGCATCCTGGTGGTGGAGGACGATCCGCGCGTCAGCCGCTCGACCGTCACCGCGCTGACCGAGTTGGGGCATTTGCCCGTCGCGGTCGCAAGCGCGCGCGAGGCGCTCGAACATCTCGCTCTCGATGCCGCCTTCGACCTCGTCGTCACCGACGTGGTGATGCCGGAAATGACCGGGATCGAATTGGCCCGCGAGCTGCACGGCCTCTATCCTGCGATGCACATCCTGTTCGTCACCGGCTATGTCGGGGAGGCCGGATCGATGGACGAGCTGGCCGGCGCGGACATCTTGCGCAAGCCCTTCACCGTCGCGCAATTGTCCGGCGCGGTCGCCCGCGCGCTCGGCCACGATCACTATCGCGCGGCCGCCGAATAAGGCGCTGCGGGCCGGACGGTTTTTCCGAATGACCGCGCAGGAGTGCGCCGCTATAGCCTGACCTCGGTTTTCCGGAGCCCCGCGACCCTTGCGCCTCGCCACCAGCATTGATTTCTATATCGCACGGAAAGTCTTCGTGCCGCTCGTCGCGACTTTGGTGCTCGCGGCGATGCTGCTGCTGCTGGAAAAGATGCTGGGCCTGTTCGACTTCGTGGTCACCGAGGGCGGGCCGCTGAGTGTCGTCTTCCGGATGCTGGCGAACCTCATTCCCGAATATGCCGGGCTGGCCGTGCCGCTCGGGCTGATGATGGGCACGTTGCTCGCCTTCCGGAACCTGGCGCTCTCCTCCGAACTCGACGCGATGCGTTCGGTCGGGCTCGGTTACGGCCGCCTGCTGCGCGTGCCGTTCGTCTTCATGGCGGCGTTGATGGCGCTCAATTTCACCATCGTCGGCTTCATCCAGCCCCGCGCCGAATATGAATATCAAAGGCTGGAGTTCGAGCTGCGCTCGGGCGCGCTTGGCGCTTCGATCCAGGTCGGCGAGTTCACCAAGCTGGGCGACGACCTCACTCTACGCGTCGAGGATAGCGAGAATGGCGGGCGCAAGCTTCAGGGCGTGTTCCTGCGGGTCGAGACCAGCGCCGGCCTGAAGGTCACCGCGACCGCCGACGAAGGGCAGTTCCTGCGCACCGACGATCCCGACGTGATCCTGCTGCGGCTGATCAACGGAAGGCTGGTGCATGACGAGCGCGGCTTTGAAGTCCCCCGGGTGCTCAGCTTCGCCACCCACGATCTGCCCGTGAACCTGCCGGCGGTTGAAGCCTTTCGCGACCGCGGCGTCAGCGAGGAGGAATTGAATTTCGTCGAATTGTTCAAGACCAATGCGGACGCGGCGACGCCGGAGGAAACGCGGGTCAAGACCGAGGCGAACTTCCATTACCGGCTGGCCGAAGTGCTGATCATGTTCTTCCTGCCCTTCCTGGCGGTCGCGCTGGCGGTGCCGCCGAAGCGCAGCACCTCCGGGCTCGGCATGTTCGTCGGGGTCGTGTTCGTCGTCGCCGTCCACAAGCTCTTCCAATATGGCGAGCGGACCAGCGCGATCGGCATCGGCAGCCCCTATCTGACGATCTGGGTGCCGTTCGTGCTCGTGATCGCATTGATCATGTGGATGTACTGGACGCTGGCGCACAAGCCGGGCGGACAGCCGATCGGCGCCCTGGAACGCGTCTTCGCCAAGCTCGGCAAGACGATCTCGAAGCTGACCGGGGCGGAGCGGCGCAAGAATAAGCGTATCCTCGCGGCGACCACGCCGGCAGAGTGACGCGACCCTTATGATCAGCCTCAACTTCCTGCCCTCGCGGCGCATCGCCTGGTATCTGGCGTGGAGCTTCCTGAAGGCGAGCTTCGCGGTGCTGATCGGGCTGGTGGTGATCCTCGCCATGCTCGACCTGCTCGGCAATTCCGGGCGCATCCTCGCCCAGCCGGGCAATGATCAGAGCGATCTGTGGGTCTATGTCAGCTTGCGCGTGCCGCAGCTGATCCAGCAATTCCTGCCCTTCGCGCTCCTGCTCGGCACGCTGATCACCTTCGCCTCGATGAACCAGCATAGCGAGATCATCTCGATGAAGGCGGCCGGCATCTCGGCCCACCAGATCATCGCGCCGCTGATCCTCGCCAGCCTGGTCGTGGCCGGTCTGCATTTCGTCTTCAACGAGCGGATCGTGACCCGCGCCACCGCGACGCTCAACGCCTGGGCCGACGTCAAATATGCCGAAGTGCCGGCCGACACCGGCGTGCAGACCAACATCTGGGTCCGCGTCGGCGACGATCTGATCCACGCCCGGCGGGTGATCGGGACGGGCAATAACACCCGCCTCGAAGGCGTGACGATCTATGACCGCACCGGTGGCACGCTGACCGGCATCCTGGAGGCCGAAAGCGGCCGCTTCGCCAATCCGGGCTGGGAGCTGACCGGCACCAAAAGGTTCGACGTCGAGACCAACAATCTCGCCGCCGCGCCGACCCTGACCCTGCCGGTCGAGATCGATCCGATCCAGTTCACGCTCGCCGCGGTCGATCCGGACGAGCAGGATTTCTGGCAATTGCGCCGCTCGATCGACGAGCTGGAGGCCGCCGGCCGGCCGGTCCGCTCGGCGGAATCCTCTTGGTGGCACAAGATTTCCGGGCCGCTGTCGAGCACGCTGATGCCTTTGCTCGCCGCGATCGCCGCCTTCGGGCTGGCCCGCTCCGGTCAGCTCTTCCTGCGCGCCGTCGTCGGCATGGGGCTCGGCTTTTCCTATTTCGTGGCGGACAATTTCGCCCTCGCGATGGGCAATTTCGGCGCCTACCCGCCGTTCATGGCGGCGTGGGGACCGTTTTTCCTGTTCCTGCTGATCGGCGAAGCGGTGCTGGTCCGAAGCGAGGAATAGATAGTTCCTCCCCGAGATTTCTCGGGGAGGGGGACCGCCGAAGGCGGTGGAGGGGCCGAGCCGAAGGCTCGGAATTCTCTGCAACGAAGAACCGCGCTTCGCGCGGCCCCTCCACCATCCTTCGGATGGTCCCCTCCCCTGCAAAAGCAGGGGAGGAATGAGAGCTTAACGCCGCCCCATCGTGCTGGCGCCGAGACGGGCGACGAGGAAGGGCAGGCCCTTGTAATTGCCCTTGTGATAGACCGAATCCGCATCGAGCGCTGCGGTGATCCGCCGGTGCGCGGTGCCGAGGGCGTGATAGGGCAGGCCCGGCAGCAGATGGTGCAAAGCGTGATAGCGCAGCCCCACCGGCGCCCAGAGCATCGGCAGCAAAGCCGGCGGCGGGACGTTGACCGAGTCCAGATATTGCGCGGTGACGCTCATCGGCTCGCCCTCATTCTCCCACAGATGGGCAACGAGCGTGCGGGTCTGATTGGTGACCGCAAGCACCGAAGTGACGGCGAGGAAGATCAGAAAGGCCTTGAGCGGAATGATCCCGGTCGCGGTCAGCGCGATCATCGCGATCGCATAGATGCTCGCCGCCGCTTCCAGCCGGTGCCACAGCCGGCGCTCCACGCCTTCCGGCGACCGACGGCGGAAGGACGGATTGATCTGCAGGCCGGAATAACGCTCCACCACCAACGTGCGCAGCGACGGGATCAGCACCGACAAGGGGGTCAGCACCGCATAGCGGACCAGCAAGGCGATCGGCGCAAGCGCCGCGACCAGAATGAAGACCGGCAAAGTCCACCATTTCATCAGCGCCAGCGGCAGATATTCGGGGTCCTCGATCGTGCCGTAGCGCGTCTTGGCGTGGTGCAGATTGTGCACCCCTTCATACATGAAGCTGGGCGTCAGCAGCGGAATGCCGACGATCAGATTCCAGCCGAGCCGGAAGCCCGGCACGGCGGCATGCTTGATATGGGTGAGCTCGTGAATGAAACTTTCCGCCCGGTAGAGCGCAAGCGCCGAGACCAGGCCGGCGCCGAGCGCCCACCCCAAAGACGGCGCCAGGATCGCGGCGACGAGCGCGCCATAGCCGATGACGGCCGAGGCGATCATGTCCGACCAGTAGATGATCGGGTTGGGCTTGTTCAGGTCGCGCGTCAGATCGGCCGCGGCCTTCAGCATGGCCTTGTCCTCGGCCGCCCGCACTTTCGCCGGCGCAGCCGCCGGGGCGGCGCTGCCGCCGCGTTCCGCTGTGATCACATTTTCCATCGAGAAGGCCATTGGCCGAATATAGTGGCGAGACGGGGGCAAACCAAATGCGGCGCAGTTTGACGTTTGGAATGGCGCGCTTCCCCGCTAGGTAGCGGGCGATGGCCGACACCTCCCTGATCATCGCCCCGGTGCGCAGCAAGGCCGACAAGAAGGCCTTTGTCGAACTGCAATATCGGCTCAACCGCGACGATCCCAATTGGGTGCCGCCGCTCTGGGACGAAGCGGAATCCTTGCTCACGCCGGGCAAGAATCCGTGGTTCGAACATGCCGAGGCGGAGCTTTTCCTCGCCCGCCGCGACGGCCGCGTGGTCGGGCGCATCTCGGGCCAGGTCGACAGCCTTGTGCTCGAGCATATGGGTGCGGGCACCGGCCAATGGGGCATGTTCGAGGCGGAGGACGAGGCTACTGGCCACGCCCTGATCGCCGCCGCCGAGAATTGGCTGCGCGGCAAGGGCATGACCCGCTCGCTCGGCCCCTTCTCGCTGGGCATCTGGGACGAGCCCGGCCTGCTGGTGCAGGGCCACGACCATGCGCCGATGGTGATGATGGGCCACAACAAGGCCAGCTATCAGGCCTGGGTCGAAGCCGCCGGCTACGCCCAGATCAAGGACCTCTACACCTACGATATGGACGTGACCGTCCCCTTCCCGCCTCTGGTCCAGCGCGTCATCGAAAGCGGTCGGAAGAATCCGCGCATCACCATCCGCAACATCGACAAGAGCCGGTTTGACGAGGAAGCGGCCTTGATCCTCTCCATTCTCAACGATGCCTGGGGCGACAATTGGGGGTTCATCCCGCTGACCGACAGCGAGATCGCCTTCGCCGGCAAGAAGTTGAAGCCGATCGTGATCGAGGACATGATCCGCGTCGCCGAACTGGACGGCGAGCCGGTCGCCTTCATGATGGCGCTGCCCAATCTCAATCTGCTGCTGAAGAAATTGAACGGACGGCTGTTCCCGTTCGGCTGGGCGCGGTTGCTTTGGTGGCTGAAGCGCGGCCATTTCGACGAGGCGCGCGTGCCGCTGATGGGCGTGGTCCGGCGGCTGCAGGCCAGCCGCATCGCCAGCCAGCTGGCCTTCATGCTGATCGGCACGATCCACGCGGAAGCCGGCCCGAAATTCCGCATCCGGCGCGGTGAAGTGGGCTGGGTGCTTGACGACAATGAGGGCATGAAGTCGATCGCCAACGCGATCGATGCGAAGATGAACCGGATCTATCGCATCTACGAGAAGGAACTCTGAGCGATGCGGGTGGGACTGGCTTTGGGCGCCGTGCTGCTGGCGCTGGGTGCGTGCAATGCGGGCGATCCGCCGGCGGCCCCCAAGGGACCGGCGGTGGCGAACATCGCCGGCAAGGCGACCCCGGGTGAAACCGCGAACGCGCAGCAGCCCACGCTGACCCGGGTCGACGAGGTCGAATTCCAGCCCGCCGCGGAACCCGCCGCAGCAGCCGATCCGAACGCGGTCACGCGCGCCTGGTTCGCCGGGAAATGGACCGACACCGGCGATTGCGCCCAAGCGGGCGAATTCGGCGCGAACGGCATGTACCTGCTCGCCGATGGCACGCGCGGCATGTGGAACATCGTGGATGGCCGGCTGATCGTGCAGCATGCCGGCGGCCGCGGCGCGGTGGGAATCCGCAAGGTGGACGAACACCATGTCGAGGTCGTCAACGACGACGGCTCGGTCGGCCGCTCGGCGCGCTGCTGATATAGGGTTGAAGACGGCACCGGCCCGCACCCCCACCCGGCCTCCCATTCC
>JAFAEG010000140.1 GCA_023424095.1 Pseudomonadota bacterium
GAGCTGGACCCCGGCCTTCGCCGGGGTGACGACCGGTTTTGCTCCTGACGCCTTTCTGCACGACCGGCGCCAGGATTTCGCGCCGCAGGGCAGGGCCGAGGCTGCGGTCGAGGCGGTGCCGATCGATCGCGATTATCCACTGGGCGTCGCGCGGGGGCAGGTGGCGGCGACCTATATCGTCGCCGAGGCCGCCGACGGGCTGGTTCTGGTCGACCAGCATGCCGCGCATGAGCGTTTGGTGCTTGAGCGGATGCGCCGCGCGCTGGGCGATGGCGGCGTGGCGCGGCAGGCCTTGCTGCTGCCCGAAGTGGTTGAACTGGACGAAGCCGCCGCCGACTGGCTGGAGGAAAGGTTCGCCGAGCTGGCTGAGCTGGGGCTGGAGCTCGAACGGTTCGGCCCGCGCGCGATCCTGGTGCGGGCGGTCCCGGCTTTGCTGAAGACCGGCTCGGCGCACGGCCTGGTCACCGATCTGGCCGACGAACTCGCCGCCTTCGACACCGCCTTGAGCCTGAAGGAACGGCTCGACCTCGTCGCCTCCACCATGGCCTGCCACGGCTCGGTCCGCGCCGGCCGGCTGCTGTCGGTCGCGGAAATGAACGCCTTGCTGCGCGAGATGGAAGTCACCCCGCATAGCGGGCAATGCAATCACGGCCGCCCGACCTGGGTGAAGCTGGCCCATGGCGACATCGAGAAATTGTTCGGGCGGAAGTAGCGCGGCGGGCGGCGTGGCTTTATGCCAGTGAGATGAGCCCTCGCATCCTGCTCGCCGCCTTCGTGGCCATCGCGCTGATCGCCTGGCTGCTGCTGGTCGTGCTCGACGTGTTCGCGCTCTGGTAGGGGGCGCGCGAGACGACGCGCCGCTGGAGCTGGTGGCGATCGTCTACCGCCAGGACGAGCTGGCGGTGATCCTGTCGCGGCTTGAGTGGGCGGGCATCTGGGTCTTCCGCCACAGCGAAGCGCAGATCGCGGTCGACGTGCCCATGACGCTCGCTTTGGGCGGGGTGCGACTTTATGTGCCGCGCGACGAGGCCGAGGAGGCGCGGGCCGTGCTGGCCGAGGGCGCGCTGTGGGAGCGGATCGGCGGCGTGTACGAGAATTCGCCGTGGCTGGACTGGGTCGTGGCGCTGTTGCTGGTTTTCCTGGCGGCGACTCCGCCGCCGGCGCGCGTCCCGAGTGTCATCGTCGGCGCTCACGTGGCGTCGCGGCTGGAGGATTAGAGCTTCCGCAGCTTCTCGCCGACCGCTTCGATCGGATGCTTCGCGCCCTTCGCGCTCCAGGCGGTCATGCGGGGGTGGTTGCGGCCGGCTTCGTCGATGAAGGTACGGGTGAAGCGGCCTTCGCGGACCTCGGCCAGGATGCGGCGCATTTCGGCGCGGGTCTCGGCGGTGACGATGCGGGGGCCACCCTCCATCGCGCCGAAGCGAGCGGTGGTGGAGATCGCGTCGCGCATCCCGGCGATGCCGCGTTCGTAGATGAGATCAGCTAGCAACTTCACCTCGGTAAGGCATTCGAAATAAGCGACTTCCGGTGAGAAGCCGGCGTCGACCAAAGTCTCGAACCCGGCCTGGATCAGCTCGGGGATCGCGCCCCACAAAACGGCCTGTTCGTTGAACAGATCGGCTTCGCATTCCTCGGCGAAGCTGGTCGGCAGGATGCCGGCGCGGCCGCTGCCCAAAGCGGCGGCGTAGGACAAAGCGAGGCCCTCCGCCCCGCCGGACGCGTCCTGCTCGACCGCGAACAGGGCGATCATGCCCTTGCCCTCGGTGTAAAGCTCGCGGAGCGCGGTGCCGGGGCCTTTCGGCGCGACGAGGAAGATGTCGAGGTCGGCGCGCGGCTCGATCAGCCCGAAGCGGATGGCGAAGCCGTGCGAGAAGCCGATTGCCGCGCCCTGGGGCAGGTTCGGGGCGAGGTCCTGCGCATAGATCGCGCCCTGTGCCTCGTCGGGGGCCAGCATCATCACCAGATCGGCGTCACGGGCGGCTTCGGCGGGGGTGCGCACGGCAAAGCCGTCCCCCTCCGCCTGCGGGCGCCGACGGGCGTTCTCGGGAAGGGCGATGACGATGTTTTCGACCCCACTGTCACGCAGGTTCAGCGCCTGGACGCGGCCCTGATTGCCGTAGCCAAGGATCGCGACCTTGCGGGCGCGGATCAGTGAGAGATCGGTGTCTTCGTCTCGATAGATACGCACGTTCCTGAACCCGCTTTTCCTGAGCCTGTCGAAGGATTGCCCTGCCTCGTGCGGCCCTGGAAGGAAAGGGGCTGGGCTTCGACAAGCTCAGGCAAGTCGGAAATGGGCAAGAGCGTCGGCGCTGGGAATATCCTCCCAGCGCGGCCAATCCTCCGGCGGCTGGCGGCGGAACCAGGTATATTGGCGCTTGGCGTAATTGCGGGTGGCCTGCTGGCCGGCGGCGAGCGCCTCGGCACGGCTCATGCTGCCGTCGAGCAAAGCGGCGACCTCGCGGACGCCGATGGCGCGCATGACCGGGAGGGCAGGGTCGAGCCCGCGGGCGAGCAGCGCCGCGACCTCGGCCAATCCGGCATCGCCCAGCATCGCCTCGAAACGCTGGTCGCAGCGGGCATAGAGCCAGTCGCGCGGTGGTAGCAGCACGAGGGGGTGGAGCCCCACCTGATCGCCGATGCCGCCGACGCGCTCGGCCTGCCAGGCGGTGAGCGGGCGGCCGGTTGAGCGGACCACCTCAAGCGCGCGGGCGATGCGGGTGGTGTCGGAGGGACGGAGGCGGGCGGCGGCTTCCGGATCCTCGGCGCTCAGCAGCCGGTGCGCCTCCGCCGTGTCGAGGGCGCGGACGGTGGCGCGGATCGACGGGTCGATCTCGGGCACCGGCGCGATGCCGTCGAGCAACGTGCGGATATAGAGGCCGGTGCCGCCGGCCAGGATCGGCAGGCGCCCGTTCGCATGCGCCTCGGCGATCGCGGCGCGGGCGTCGGCGGCCCAGTCGGCGGCGGAGCAGGCGGTGGCGCCGTCGCGATAGCCGTAGAGAAGGTGCGGCGCGCGCGCTTCCTCAACCCGCGAGGGGCGCGCGGAAAGGATGTCGAGGTCGCGATAGACCTGCGCGCTGTCGGCGTTGATGACGACCCCGCCGGACTCATCCGCCAGCGCCAGGGCAAGCGCCGACTTGCCGCTCGCGGTCGGCCCCGCAATAAGCGCGACCTTCGGTTTGGAGGCGATGTTGTTCACGGCGACTTTGATAGCAGAGCAGGCGCTCACGGAAGATCATATTTCCGAGGCCTGCGACGCACTTGCCGTCGCCGGGATTGCGAGCGGTTATCCCGTCTGGCTGGAGGAAGGCAGCGCCTGTGACCTTCCGGTCGATGGCGACCTCGCGATTGCCCGTCGCGCGCTTGAGCAGTTGGCGGGCGTCGATGTCGTGCTTCAGCCCCGGCGCGGGAGGGCCAAGGGCTTGCTCGTCGCCGACATGGATTCGACGATGATCACGGTCGAATGCATCGACGAACTGGCCGACTATGCGGGCCTGAAGGCCGAGGTCGCGGCGATCACCGAGCAGGCGATGCAGGGGGAATTGGATTTCGAGGCGGCATTGAACGCCCGGGTCGCCTTGCTGGCCGGGCTTGACGAGGCAATGCTGGAACGCTGCCGGCTGGAGCGGGTGGTCCATACGCCCGGTGCGCGGACGCTCGTGCGCACGATGAAGGCGCGGGGCGCGACCACCATCCTCGTCTCGGGCGGCTTCACTCATTTCGCCGAGGCGGTCGGGGCCGAACTGGGCTTCGACCGGGTGATCGCCAACCGGCTGGAGGTCGCGGGCGGCAAGCTTCGCGGCAAGGTGATCCCGCCGATCGTCGGTGCTCAGACCAAGCGGCAGGTGCTGCTCGATGCCTGCCAGGAATTGGACATTCCGGTCGAGGCCGCGCTCGCCGTCGGCGACGGCGCGAACGACATTCCGATGCTGCAAGCGGCGGGGCTGGGTGTCGCCTATCACGCCAAGCCGGCGGCGCGGGATGCGGCGGACGCGGCGATCGATCACAATGATCTGACCGCTCTGCTCTATGCGCAGGGCATTGGCCGGAGCGAATGGGTCGAGGGCTGAGGTTCAGACCGTCAGTGCGGCGAGGGCGAAGCCCAGAGCGCGCGGGTTCCGCTCGAACGCGATCGTGATGCCGTCCTTGCCAAGTCCGATGACCTCGGCGCGGATCGCGCCGGCATGGGGATGGCGCAGGGTGACGATGCTGCCGGGCTCCGGCCGGGCATGGGTTTCCAGGAACGCGCCGCTGGCGGAGACGGTGCGGATCCCGGCCGGCGCCGGGCTGTCGCCCTCGAGGATGCACATGTGGCGCGGGCGCTGTGCGCGTGCCGATGGCGGCTGATGCCGTACGTCCTGAGCCACGTCGCGCCCCCGCGAAAACAAATCGACCGACGGGCACCTTAGCGCCTGCCGGTCGATAAAGGGTTAAGCCTCAGGGCAGGAAGCGATCGGTCAATTGACCGGAATGCAATCTCCGCCGGCGGCGCGAACGCTGGTGCAGACGCGGTTGGCGGCGTCACGGCTGGCAAAGGCGCCGGCGCGGACGCGCACGACATTGCCAGCGCGGGGATAGGCGACGGTCAGGCCGGACAGAGCGCTGACGCGGCGGCGGATCTGGTTCCAGCCACGGCGCGCATTGGCTTCGTTGCTGAAGGCGCCGAGTTGCACGCGCCAGCTGCCGCCGGTCGCGGCCGGGCGGGGCGCGGGCGTCGCGGGACGCGGGCGGGGCCGCTCGGCGATCTGCACCGGGCGCGGCCGCGGGTCGACGCGCGGCGGGCGGGCCTGCTCGCCCGGACGGTCATGTTCGGGCGGATGTTCGTAGCTGACCCCGGGACCATTGGAGCGGGCCGGCGGCGCCTGCTGAACCACAGGCCGTGGCGGCATGGCGCGATCCGGGTCGATCTCGGCAATCTGGGTGGGCGCGTTGGGCGCCGGAACATTCATTTCGGCCGCCATTTGCTCGCCACGGCGGCGGTCTTCGGTCGAGAGTTGCTGTTCCATCGCGGCCAGCTGGGTCTGCGCCTGCGGGAAACCCTGGGCGGCGGCCGCGCGCATCATGCCATAAGCGCGCGGCAGATCGCGGCGGACGACGTCGCCGTTAAACAGAGCGGTGCCGAAAACATATTGGGCGCGCGGATCGCCGCGGCCGGCGGCGGCCTGAAGCCAGGGCATCGCCTCGCGGGCGCGGCCGTTTTGGAAGAGCAGCAGGCCAAGGCTGGCACCGGCTTGCTCGTGGCGCTGGCGGGCGGCGCGTTCGAACCATTGTTCGGCCAGATTCAGATTCTGCGCGACGCCGCGGCCGAGCCGATAGGCTTGCGCGAGGTTGAACTGCGCGTCGGCATTGCCCGCGTCGGCGAGCGGCCGCCATTGCTGGACGGCGGCATTGTAATCGCCGGCCTGCCAGGCGGCGATGCCGGACTGCACATCCTGGGCCGCTGCGGGGGCTGAGAAGGCGAGCAGAGCTGCCGCGCAGATCAGATATTTGCGAGGTTGAATGATCGGCACGAAACGCCCTCCCGACAAAAGCAAGCGCAAGGATTTATGCGGCAATGGTTAACGCGTTCTTAGCATAGATTCGCGAGCGCCGCAGCGTGGCCGCGCCAAGTCCGTCGATCGGCAGGATTTGTTTGTCCGGGATTAACCTGATTTTAGGGCCGGACCGCCACATCCCACAGCAGAACCCACGCTGCCGAGGGATTATATGCGCGTTCTGGCACTATCATCGCAGAAGGGCGGATCGGGCAAGACGACCCTGTCCGGCCACCTCGCCGTCCAGGCAGAACGCGCGGGCTGCGGCCCCGTCTGCCTGATCGATATCGATCCGCAAGGCTCGCTCGCCGATTGGTGGAACGAGCGTGAGGACGAAGCACCCGCTTTCGCCCAGACCACGGTCGCGCGGTTGCAGGCCGATCTGGAAGTGCTGCGCCAGCAGGGCTTCAAGCTGGCCGTGATCGACACGCCGCCGGCCATCACCATGGCGATCCAGAGCGTGATCCAGGTGGCCGAACTGGTCGTCATCCCGACCCGCCCAAGCCCGCACGATCTGCGCGCCGTTGGCGCCACCGTCGATATTTGCGAACGCGCGGGCAAGCCTTTGCTGTTCGTCGTCAACGGCGCGACGCCGAAGGCGAAGATCACCTATGAGGCCGCTGTCGCTTTGTCGCAGCATGGCACGGTCGCGCCGGTCACGCTCCATCACCGCACCGATTTCGCCGCCTCGATGATCGATGGCCGAACGGTCATGGAGATCGACCCGAATTGCAAATCGGCCCGCGAGGTCGAGGAGCTTTGGACCTACATCAACGATCGGCTCGAGCGGAACTTCCGCCGCACGATCTTCTCCGCTCCGGGCGGGCTCGCCGCGGCGGCTGCCCAGCGTCCCACCGCCGGTGGCTTCGGCCGCCGCGTGGTCGGCCAGTGAGGGGGGCGATGATGAACGAAGCACGCCCTTTCGCCTCACTCTCCGGTAGCCTGCTCGCCCGCAAGGGCGGCGCCAAGCCCGCCATGCGCCCGCGTCCGCTGTCGACGGAATCGATGCTCGACGATCTGGGTTGGGACGACATGGGCGACGCGTTCGACGCGCCGGCCCAGCATGTGCCCAGCTCGATTTCCGCGCTGACCCCGGCTCCCAAGGCGCCGCGCGAGGATGTCACGCCGGTCCATGTCCAGCAGCGCAGCCTGGCCAGTCATTTCGAGCCGGAAGACGAAGCCGCCGGTTTCGACGCCGAGCCGGAAGCCGCCTTCCAGGCCGAAGTCGAAGCCGAAGCGGTGAAAGCGCCGCAGCCGGTCGCGATCAAGGTGAAGTCGCCGGCCAAGCGCCGTCGTGCGCCCGCCGCTGTCGCGGAAGGCAAGAAAGCGGCCTTCACCCTGCGGCTCGATGCGGACCGCCATCTGCGCCTGCGTCTCGCCAATGCGCTGACCGGCAAATCGTCGCAGCAATTGGTCACGGCCGCGCTCGACGCATTTCTCGAATCGCTTCCCGAAGTCAGCAGCCTGGCGCGCCAAGTGCCCGCGCGGGCCGGCTCGGGCAATTGAACGGACGGAGTGGGACGATGAAGGGGATCGCCTGGAAATTCGCCGCGTCGGGCCTGGTGATCGGGGCCGCCAGCCTCGCCGGCTTTGTCGATGGCTTCGGCGCGACGCCGGCTGCTGCCCAGTCGCAGCGCGCGGGCAATGCGGATGCCGCCCGCCTGCATGAACGCGCCGCGCGCGCGGTTGCCGACGGTTTGCTCTCGGAAGCGGTCGCTTTGCTCGAACAGGCCGTGGCCATTGCGCCGCGTGACGCCGGCTACCGCCTGCTGCTCGCCGACACCTATATGCGCAGCGGCCGTTTCCAGTCCGCCGAAACCACTTATCGCGACGTGACCGACATCGATCCGGCGCAGAGCCGCGCCGGTGTCGCGCTCGCTCTGATGCAGGTCGTCAATGGCCGCACCGATGCGGCGATGGCGCAGCTGGAGCGGATCGAAGCCGATGCGCCGGCCGCCGATGTCGGCCTGGCTTATGCCTTGGCTGGCGCGCCGCAGCGCGCGATCGAATTGCTCGAGCCCGCCGCCCGCGCTTTGGGCGCGACTCCGCGCGTTCGCCAGAATCTCGCGCTCGCTTATGCTCTTGGCGGCGATTGGCAGCGCGCCCGCATCGTCGCCGCGCAGGATGTCCCGGCGGACGAGCTCAGCGGCCGCATGGCCCAATGGGCGAGCTTCAGCCATCGGGCCGGCGGCGCCGAGCCGGTGCAGGCCCTGCTGGGCGTGAACGCAGTCGCCGACAGCGGCCAGCCGATCCAGCTCGCGCTGAATGCGCCGGCCCGTGGCGAATCGCCTCCGGTGGCCTTCGCCGCCGCCGCGCCGTTTGAGGTTCCGGCCCCGGCGCCGGTGCCCGTGCCCGTCCAGGCGCCGGTCCAAACTGCCTCCGTCGACATTTCGGCGCCGGTTGCAGCCGAAGCGCCGGTGCAGATCGCCGAAGTCATTCCGATGCCGACCGACGCGCCCGTTGCCGCGGCTCCGGTGGTGCTCGCGCAGGCCGAACCGGTCGGTGAAGCCATCGTCGTTCCGGCCCCTGCGCCGGTCGAAGCTCCGGCCCCGGCTGCGGCCCCGGTCGATTATGCCAGTCTCGAGACCCCCGAATGGGGCCTGGACGAGCAGGGCCATGTCGCCTTGCCGAGCGAAGAGCCGGAAGCGGCTCAGGAACCCGTTCGAGTCCGTTATGCGGTCGCTGCCGAAAATCTGGTGCGCGGCGACGCCACCGTTATGCGGGTCGCCAACCGGACGGCTAGCGTCGCCGCCCCGGCGGCTCTGCGCGCCATCGCTTCGGGCCGTCTGCCTGGCAAGCGCGCGTCGGGCGGCGAGTTCGTCGTGCAGATCGGCTCGTTCAGCTCGGCCGAGAATGCCGACCGCGCCTGGCAGCATTATCAGCAAAGCTATGGCCTGCGCGCCGAGAGTCCGGTCACCATGACCATCGATCATCAGGGCCGCCTGCTGCA
This sequence comes from Pseudomonadota bacterium, assembly GCA_023424095.1. Lineage (GTDB taxonomy): Bacteria > Pseudomonadota > Alphaproteobacteria > Sphingomonadales > Sphingomonadaceae > Allosphingosinicella. The sequence goes on from JAFAEG010000140.1 coordinate 8,482, forward strand.
CCGCGTTGCCGTCTCCGGCTTCGAGAAGCGCGCCGATGCGACCCAGGCGTGCCAGGCGATCAAGGCGCGTGGCGGCGAGTGCTTCGTGCGCAGCAGTGCGGGCGACGCCTCGATCAACTGGGCCGCGCGCTACGCCGGCGAAGACCGGGCCTAAGTCTTTTCAACAGTTCCCTCGACGGGCGGTCGGCGAGCCAAACGCCGGCCGCCCTTTTTTTGTTGTCGCGGCGTTGTTTGTGGTCGCGCGCCGGCCAGCCAACCCGCGCGAGGTCGTTTGTTGTCGCTTGTCGCAGGCCAGCCCGCGCGAGGGTCAGGCGCGGCGGGCGCGGGTGAGCAAATCGAGGCAGGCCATGCGGACGGCGACGCCGTTGGCGACCTGGTCGAGGATGGCGGAGCGGGCGGGATCGTCCGCCAGCGCCGATTCGATCTCGATGCCGCGGTTCATCGGGCCGGGGTGCATCACCAGCGCATCCGGCGCGGCGCGGGCGAGGCGGGCGGCGGTGAGGCCATAAGCGCCATAATAATCGCCCAGCAGCCCGGTGAGGGCATCTTCCATCCGCTCGCGCTGGTAGCGCAGCATCATCACCACGTCCGCGCCTTCAATCCCTTCGTCGAACGAGGTGAAGGTGGCGAGGCCGCCCGGATCGTCCGGCATCAGATTGTGCGGGCCGACCAGCCGGACTTCGGCGCCGAGCCGGGGGAGCAGGCGGCGGTTCGAGCTGGCGACCCGGCTGTGCCTGATGTCGCCACAGATCGCCACCGTGAGCCCGGCGATCCGCCCCTTGCGGCGACGGATGGTGAGCGCGTCGAGCAGGGCCTGGGTCGGATGCTCGTTCGCGCCGTCGCCGCCATTGATCACCGCGCAGCCGACCGCCTCCGCGACCGCCGCCGCCGCGCCGGCCGTGGCGTGGCGCATGACGAGCAGATCCGCGCCCATCGCGTCGATCGTCCGGGCGGTGTCGAGCAGGCTCTCGCCCTTGCTGACGCTCGACTGGCCGACGGGCATGGTCGCGACCTGTGCGCCGAGCCGGCGACCCGCAATCTCGAACGACAACAAGGTGCGCGTGGAATTTTCGAAGAAGAGATTGACCTGGGTCAGGCCGCGCAGCCTTTCGTCCTGCCGGCGCGCCTCGCGGTTGAATTCGGCCCAGCTGTCCGCTTCGTCGAGCAGCAGGGCGATATCGCCGTCGGACAATTGGTCGACGCTGAGCAGATGGCGGTGCGGGAACATCGCCTCGCCGATTATCCACCCGCTGCCGCGTGCACAAGCGGGAGCCGCCTTGACCTTGGCCGGGGGAGCCATCTATGTGCGCGCTCCTTCGTGGCGGCCATAGCTCAGCTGGTTAGAGCACCGGTTTGTGGTACCGGGGGTCGCGGGTTCAAGTCCCGTTGGCCGCCCCAAAAACCATTAAAGTAGAACAGGATCAATCATGTCGCTCTGGGACCTCCCCGATTTCGACGCTCACGAAGCCGTGCATTTCGTCTGCGACCGGGAGAGCGGCCTGCGCGCCATCATCGCGATCCACTCCACCCATCGCGGCCCGGCCGGCGGCGGCACCCGATTCTGGCACTATGCCGATCCGGACCAGGCCGTGAACGACGTGCTGCGCCTGTCGCGGGGCATGAGCTACAAGAATGCGATGGCGGGCCTCGCCATGGGCGGCGGCAAGGCGGTGATCCTGGCCGATGCCGACAAGACCAAGACCCCGGAAATGCTCGCGGCGTTCGGCCGTGCGGTCGATCGGCTCGGCGGCTCCTATGTGACGGCCGAGGATGTCGGCATCCACGTCGCCGATATGGTCGCGGTGCGCGAGCAGACCCGGCACGTCTCCGGCCTGCCGGTGGCGGAAGGCGCGGTCGGCGGCGATCCGGGACCGCACACCAGCATGGGTGTCTATCTGGGCATTCGCGCCGCGGTGAAGCGGGCGCTGGGCAAGGACAGCCTGGCCGGCCTTCATCTGGCCATCCAGGGCGCGGGCAGCGTCGCTTCCGGCGTCGCCCGGCTGGCGTCCAAGGACGGGGCGCGGATCAGCGTCGCCGACATCGATGCGGGCCGCGTGCAGCGGCTGGTCGACGAAGTCGGCGCCACCGCCGTCTCGCCCGATGACATCATGACTCTGCCGGCCGACGTGTTCAGCCCGAACGCACTGGGAGCGATTCTGACCGAGCAGAGCATTGCCGCCTTGCAGGTACCGGTCGTGGCGGGCGCCGCGAACAACCAATTGGCACGGCCCAAAGATGGTGACCGCCTGCAGCAGCGCGGCATTCTCTATGCGCCCGATTACGTCATCAATGCCGGCGGCATCATTAACGTCGCCACCGAATATCTGAACGATGGCGACCAGGCCGAAGTGCGCCGCAAGATCGAGCAGATCCCGGTGCGGCTGGAAGAAGTCTGGGCCGAGAGCGCAGCGAGCGGCCGCAACCCCGCCGCCGTCGCCGATTCGATGGCGCAGAAGCTGATCGGCCGGGACTAACTCCCCAGCTTAGATATCCCCTCCCTGCAAGGGAGGGGCAGGGGTGGGTCGAGCGGCAAACGAGGCTCGATGCCTCGATTGCTGCTGATTCTGGACGTCTTTTGGCGCGCAGACGCGCGCACCCACCCCCCAACCCCTCCCTGCGAGCAGGGAGGGGAGTCCTCAGACGTCTTCGGTCGAGGAGATCGGGCCGACCTCCTCCGCTTTCTTGCGCTGCGGCAGGGTCGACAGCACGCTGACGATGATCAGCATCGCGCCGGCCCAGGTGGTCAGCGCCGGATGCATGTCGAACAGCAGCCAGCCGAAGGCGACGGCATAGACCAGTTGCAGATAGTCGATTGGCGCCAGCGTCGCGATCGGCGCGAATCGCAGCGAGGAGGTGAGGGCGATCTGCCCCACGCCGCCGGTCAGGCCGATCGCGACCAGCAACAGGGTGACGAGCGGCCCATGCCATTGCCCGAACCAGGGCAGCATCGCGCCGGTCACCACGGTCACCAGCAAGGTGAACCACAGCACGGTGGTCTGCGTGCTTTCGGTGCGCGAGATCGAGCGCAAGGTGACGTTGACCAGCGACACGCCGAAGGCGGCGCCCAACGCGACGATCGTCCCGAGCAGCGGCAATTCTCCACCCGGTTGCGCGACGATGATCACGCCGGTGAAGCCGATCGCCACCGCCAGCCATTGCCGTCCGCCGACGCGTTCGCCGAGCAAGGGCGCCGACAAAGCGAGCGCGAACAAGGGCGCGGCGAAGGAAATGGTGGTCGCTTCCGCCAAGGGCAGCAGCGCGATGGCGGAGAACGCCAGCGCCATCGAGCAGATGCCGATCAGGCCGCGCGCCGCATGCGCGCCGGGTCGGCTCGTCCGCCACGCCCCCCAATTGCGCTGCCAGGCGATCCAGACCAGCAAAGGCGGCAGGCCGAGCGCGGAGCGGTAGAACATGATTTCGGGCGTCGAGGCGCCCGCTTCGAAGGCCAGCTTGATCAATGCCGCCATCACCGAGAAGCTGGTGATCGCCACCAGCCGCATGACGATTCCGCGCGCGCGGTCGTGGCGCAAAGGCGGCAGATCGTCGGCGGGGCGGGGGATGCGCATCGCGGGACCACATGCGGGCGACCGCCGGGCCTTTCAAGCGCAGTGATCAGCGGCTAAGCATCGGCGCTCCGCCATGCACGTCTATCTCGCGAATCCCGCCCGCTTCCTTCGTGTCGCCCGCCGCCTGACCCCCTGGCTGTTCTGGCCGGGGCTGGTGCTGGCGCTCGGCGCGAGCTTCTACGGCCTGCTGCTGGGTCCATCGGAGCAATATCAGGGCGACGCGGCGCGGATCATCTACCTGCACGTGCCCGCGGCGTGGCTAGCCGTCGGCGCCTGGACCGGGATAGCGGTGGCGAGCTTCATCCAATTGGTCTGGCGGCATCCCTTGTCGGCGGTGACCGGGCGGGCGCTGGCGCTGCCCGGCGCGGTGTTCAGCGCGATCTGCCTCGCCACCGGCGCGCTCTGGGGCCGCCCGACCTGGGGCACCTATTGGCAATGGGACGGGCGGATGACGTCCATGCTCGTCCTGCTCTTCCTCTATTTCGGCTACATGGCGCTTTCTTCTTCGGAGAAGGAGAAAGGCGGGGAGGGGCGGCTGACCGCGATCTTCGGCCTGGCCGGGGCGATCAACATCCCGATCATCCGCTATTCGGTCGATTGGTGGGAAAGCCTACACCAGAAAGCCAGCATCAGCCTGCTGCAAGGGCGGTTCGCGATGGACTGGTCGATCGGCGGGCCGCTGCTGATCGCCGCTTTCGGCTTCACCTTGCTGTTCGCCGGCGTGGTATTGATGCGGATGCGTGCCGAACTGGCCCGCAACAAGGTCGAGGCGCGGATGCGCAGGATGGCGACGGCATGAATCCCTGGCCCTTTATCATCGCGTCCTACGCGATCGGCGTCGGCGGCACGCTGGCGATGGCAGGCTGGGCGTGGCTTGCGATGCGCAAGGCGGAACGCGCCGCCGAGAAGCTCAGGGACGGCGAATGAAACGCACCAAAGCCAAGACGCAGCGGCTGGTGCTGCTCAGCCTCGCGGTCGGCGCGGTGCTGATCGCGGTGTTCCTCGGCATGTCGGCGATGCGCAGCCAGGCGGCGCTCTTCTATGCGCCGGCCGACGTGCAGAAAATGGGCCTGCCGCTCGATCGCGCGGTGCGGGTCGGCGGGATGGTGAAGGAAGGGTCGCTCAAGCGCCTGCCCGACGGCGTGACGATCGAGTTCATCGTCCATGACGAGACCCAGGCCGTGATCAAGGTGCGCTTCACCGGCATCGTCCCGAACCTGTTCCGCGAAGGCAGCGGGATGGTGGCGGAGGGACGGTTCGAGCCGGACGGCACCTTCGTCGCGACCGAAATCCTCGCCAAGCATGACGAGAATTACATGTCGCCGCAGCTGGCCGGGAACAACATGCACAAATCGGACAGTCTGGAATGATCGCCGAAGCCGGGCTGGCCGCGCTCTGGTTCGCGGCCGCATTGTCCTTGCTGCAAATGGGGCTGGGCTGGGCCGCGGTTCGGCCGGGCAATGACAATCTGTTGCGCCTGGTGCGGCCGCTGGCCGTCGCGCAGGGGCTGCTGGCAGGGATCTCGTTCCTCGCCCTGATCTGGCTGTTCCTGCAGACCGATCTCAGCGTGAAACTGGTCGTCGCGAACAGCCATTCGGACAAGCCGTGGCTGTACAAATTCGCCGGCGCCTGGGGCAATCACGAAGGCTCGATGCTGCTGTGGGTGACGGTGCTGGCGGTGGCGGGCGGCGCGGTGGCGCTGCTGGAGCGCAAGCTGCGCAAGGATACGTTGATCGGCACGCTCGCGGCGCAGGCGACGATCTCGCTCGGCTTCTACGCCTTCCTGCTGTTCGCCTCGAACCCGTTCGAGCGCAGCCCTGTGATTCCGATCGACGGGCAGGGGCTCAACCCGCTGCTGCAGGACCCGGGCTTGGCCTTCCATCCGCCGACGCTTTACTTCGGCTATGTCGGCATTTCGGTCGCTTTCTCCTTCGCGGTGGGCGCTTTGATCACCCGCGATGTCGGCCGCGATTTCGCGCGCGCGATGCGGCCCTGGGTGCTGGGCGCGTGGATCTTCCTGACGCTGGGCATCACCGCCGGCTCTTATTGGGCTTATTATGAGCTCGGCTGGGGCGGCTGGTGGTTCTGGGATCCGGTCGAGAATGCGTCGCTCATGCCGTGGCTTGCGGCGACGGCCCTGCTGCACAGCGTGACGGTGCTGGCGACCCGCGACGCGCTGCGCGCCTGGACGGTGATGCTGGCGGTGGTCGCCTTCTCCATGTCGATGATCGGCACCTTCCTTGTCCGCTCCGGCATCCTGACCAGCGTCCACGCCTTCGCGGTCGATCCGCAACGCGGCTCGTTCATCCTGCTGCTGCTCTGCCTCTATATCGGCGGCGCTTTGGCGCTGTTCGCGCTTCGGGTGTCGACGGTGAAGGAAGGCGCGGCCTTCCGCATCGTCAGCCGCGAGGGCAGCCTCGTGCTCAACAATCTGCTGCTCACCATCATCCTGTGCCTGGTCATGCTCGGCACGCTCTATCCCCTGCTGACCGAAGCGTTCGGGACGAAGATTTCGGTCGGCCCGCCCTGGTTCAACATGGTCTCCGCGCCGTTCGCGCTGCTGCTGGTGATCTTCATGGGGATGGGGCCGCTGCTGAACTGGCGGAAGGATAACGGCAACCGGCTGATGAAGCGGGTCGCGGCGCCTTTGCTGCTCGGGGCGGCGACGGCGTTGCTGATCGTGATCGTCGCGCCGGAGGTGCATCTGCTGCCGATGCTCGGCCTGGCGATCGCCGTGCCGGTCGGGCTGATGAGCCTGATGCCCCTGCTCGGCCGCAATCTGCGCCGGACGCCGCTCATCACCTGGGGCATGGTCGCCGCCCATTTCGGCATCGCCATGAGCCTTGCCGGGATGGCGTCGGAAAGCGCCTTCTCGAAGGAGGTTTTGGTCTCCGCGCGACCGGGCCAGGTGTCGGAGATCGGGCCGTTTACCGTGCGCTTCGACGGCGCGGAGCCGGTGGCGGGGCAGAATTGGACCGCGATCGCCGGCCGGATGACGGTTCGGCGCGGCGAGGGCGAGGAATTCGTCATGCTGCCGGAGGCGCGGATGTTCACCGATCCGGTCACCGCGACCAGCGAGGCGGCGATCGAAACGCATTGGGACGGCCAGCTCTACACCGTGATCGGGGAGCCGGACGGGCAGGGCGCCTGGCAGTTGCGGCTGTGGTGGAAGCCGGCCGTGACCCTGATCTGGTTCGGTGGCTCGCTGGTGGCGATCGGCGGTCTGTTGTCGCTGATCGGGCGGGTGATGCGCCGGCGCAGCGCCCGCAAGAGCGGCGCTGACGAGGCCGAGGGCGCGCCCGGGCGCGAGGCGCTGGCATGAAATTGCTCATCATCGCCGCGATCATTCTGGTGGTCGTCCTGGTCGGCGGCTTCGCGGCGCTGCGTCGCCTGTATCCCGACAGCAAGGCCGTCGCCTGGCTGTCGGAAAGCAAGACCCGGCCGATCCTGTTCGTGCCTTTGGCGCTGTTCCTGCTGATCGGCGGCTTTGCGGCCTACAAGCTCGGCAATCCCGGCGACACCTTCATCCGTTCGCGGCTGGTGGGTAAGGAATTGCCCGCTTTCACGCTGCCGGAGGCGATGCCGAACCGGCCGACGATCCGCCGCGCCGATTACGGCACGGGCCAGCCGCGGATGATCAACATTTTCGCCAGCTGGTGCGTGCCGTGCATCGCCGAAGCGCCGCAAATGATGCAATTGTCGCGCATGGGCATCCCGATCGACGCGGTGGCGATCCGCGACCGGCCGGAGGATATTGCCCGCTTCCTGGGCCAGCACGGCGATCCCTATCGCAACATCGGCCTCGATCGGGACGCCAGCCTGCAGCTTTCGATCGGCTCCTCGGGCGTTCCGGAAACCTATATCGTCGATGGGCAGGGCGTGATCCGCCACCAGCATATCGGCGCGATCAATCCCAGCGACATGGCGGGCCTCATCGAAGAATATGAGAAAGCGCGGCGATGAGGGCCGGCCGCATCATCTTGGTCGGGATCGCTTTGGCCGTCGCCGCGCCTGCCGCGGCCGATTCGCTGCTGCCGGCGGCCGAATGGGCCAATAAGCAGCTGCCCGATCCGCGCCAGGAAGCGCAGGCGCGCGATCTGATGGAGGAAGTGCGCTGCCTGGTCTGCCAGGGCCAGTCGGTGGCGGACAGCGACGCCGACATGGCGGGCGACATGCGCTCGCACATCCGCCGCCGAATCGCCGCGGGCGAAACGCCGGAGCAGATCCGCGCCTGGCTGGTCGAACGCTACGGCAATTGGGTCACTTATGCGCCGCCGGTCGACGGCATGACCTGGCCGCTCTTCGTCGCGCCGGTGATCCTGCTCGGGGCGGGCCTGTGGCTGGCGCGTGGCCGGTTCCGGCGAAGGAAGAAGAGATAATGGGCTGGGTGTTCGTCGCATTGCTCGCCGTGGCGGTGGCGCTGGGCCTGTGGCGCTGGGTCGGACGCGACATGGCGGCGTGGCAATTCGTCGTAGCGGCCCTGCTCGTCGCCTGCGCCGGCTATGCCTGGCAGGGGCGGCCGGACATGGCGGGCGCGCCCAAAGCGGCGGAGGCGGACCGGCGGCAGGAGAGCGAATTCGCGGTGCTTCGTCCGCGGCTGCTGAACCAGTTCGACCGCGCCGGCGCCTACCTGACCACCGCCGAGGCGATGGTGCGCAGCGGCAACACGCTGAGCGCCGCCAAGATGCTGCACATCCAGCTCGAGCGCAGCCCGCGCGATATGGGCCTGTGGCTCGGCTATGCCGACGTGCTGCTCCAGCACGCCGGCGGGCAGCTGACGCCGGCGTCGGAAATGGCGTTCAACCGCGCCGCGCAGGTCGCGCCAAACCATCCGGCTCCGCGTTTCTTCTACGCGCTCGCTCTGGCCCGGATCGGCCAGTTCGACCCGGCCGAGCAATATCTTCAGCAGGTGCTGGCGATGCCGGAAATCACCGAGGATTGGCGGACCGTCGTCGCCCGCGCCCGCGAAGGCATCGCGCGGATGCGGGCCCAGGGACCCAGGCCCGCTCCGCCGATGGGCTGAGGCTTACGCCGCTTCGTAGGGCAGGCCGAGCGCCTCGGCGACCGCCTGGTGACGGATCTTGCCGCCCGACACGTTCAGGCCGGCCGCGAGGTGCGGATCGGCTTTCATAGCCGCTTCAGCACCTTGGTTAGCGATCTTCAGAACGAATGGCAGGGTCGCATTGTTCAGCGCAAAGGCCGACGTGCGCGCCACGGCACCGGGCATGTTCGCCACGCAATAATGGATGACGCCCTCGACCTCATAGACCGGGTCGCTGTGCGTGGTCGCGCGTGAGGTTTCGAAGCAGCCGCCCTGATCGATCGAGATATCGACCAGCACGGAGCCGCGCTTCATCGTCTTCAGCATCTCGCGTGTGACCAGCTTCGGCGCTGCAGCGCCGGGGATCAGCACCGCGCCGATCACCACTTCTGCCTGTTTCACCGCGTCGGCGATCGCCGCCTTGGAAGCGTAAGCGGTCTTGATCTGGCTGCCGAAATGCATGTCGAGCTCGGCCAGGCGGTCATTGCTGATGTCGTATATGGTCACGTCGGCGCGCAGGCCGGTCGCCATCTGCGCGGCGTTGATGCCGGAAACGCCGCCGCCGAGAATCGCGATCTTGGCCGGCGCCACGCCGGGCACGCCGCCTAGCAGCACGCCGCGGCCGCCTTGTTCCTTTTCGAGATAATGCGCCGCGACCTGGATCGACATGCGGCCCGCGACTTCGCTCATCGGCTTGAGCAGCGGCAGCTGGCCCGAGCGCGAGGTCACCGTTTCATAAGCGATGCAGGTCGCGCCGGACTTCATCAGGCCGTGCGCCTGATCTGGATCGGGGGCGAGGTGGAGATAGGTGAAGAGGATGTGGTGCGGCTGCAACCGGGCGATCTCGACCGCCTGCGGCTCCTTCACCTTCACGATCATGTCGGCGGCGGCGAAGACGGCGTCCGCATCGGGGGCAATCGTCGCGCCGGCATCGGTATAGGCCTTGTCGCTGAAATCGATGCCCACACCGGCATTGGTTTCGACGATCACTTCGTGCCCGGCCGCGACCAGCTCGGCGACCGACGCCGGCGTCAGGCCGACGCGATATTCGTGAACCTTGATTTCCTTCGGCACGCCGACCCGCATGTCTTTCTCTCCCGATTCTTCTTGTGGTCGCGGCTATAGCGGCGCAGCCATGGTTTGTCGCCGTTGCGTGGGGGTAGGGCCGGTGCTAAGCGCCCGCGCCGCCCCCAGCTGGGGGCAAGGGCATTGAAAGTCCGCACGCATGAGCGACACGGGTTCCAGCGAAGACATATCCGGGCAACATCACGAGCAGGGGCGGATGCCTCTGGTCGCGCTCGGCGCGCTCGGCATCGTCTTCGGCGACATCGGCACCAGCCCGCTCTACGCGTTGAAAGAGACCTTCGTCGGCCATCATCCGCTGACGGTGGACGAAGCGCATGTCTTCGGCGTGATCTCTTTGATGTTCTGGTCGATGATCACCATCGTCACGATCAAATACGTGCTGCTGGTCATGCGCGCGGACAATCGCGGCGAGGGCGGCAGCCTGGCGCTGCTGGCGCTGATCACCCGCTCGGGAACCGGAAAGAGGACCGCCGGCCTGATCCTGCTCGGCGTGCTCGCCACCGCTTTGTTCTACGGCGACTCGATGGTGACTCCGGCCATTTCGGTGCTGTCCGCGGTCGAGGGACTTTCCCTCGTGGACGAGCGATTCTCCGATTTCGTGCTGCCGATCGCGATCACGATCATCGTCGGCCTGTTCGCAGTGCAATCGCGCGGGACGGCGCGGATCGGCAATCTCTTCGGTCCGGTGATGCTGATCTACTTCACCACCCTGGCCGGGCTCGGCATCTTCAACGCCGTCTCCGCGCCGGGCATCTTCCAGGCGCTGAACCCCTATTGGGGCGTCAATTTCTTCTTCATCGACGGCTGGCTGGCCTTTCTGGCGCTCGGCTCGGTGGTGCTGGCGATCACCGGCACCGAGGCGCTCTATGCCGACATGGGCCATTATGGCCGCAAGCCGATCGCGGTCGCCTGGCTGTTCGTCGCGCTTCCGGCCCTGATCCTGAATTATATGGGGCAGGGCGCGCTGCTGCTGACCGACCCGTCGGCGGCCAGCAATCCCTTCTACAGCCTCGCCCCGGAGGCATGGCGGCTGCCTTTGGTCATCCTGGCCACCGTCGCCACCGTGATCGCCAGCCAGGCGATGATCACCGGCGCCTTCTCCGTCACCCAGCAGGCGGTGCAACTTGGCTTCCTGCCGCGCATCAAGGTGCTGCACACCAGCGCTAAGGCGCAGGGCCAGATCTACATTCCGGTGATCAACTGGTCGCTGATGATCCTGTGCCTGGTGCTGGTGGTCAGCTTCCAGAGCTCGTCCAACCTCGCCGCCGCTTATGGCATCGCGGTGACGGGCACGATGCTCATCACCACCTGCATGCTGGGCGTCCTCTTGTTCAAGGTGTGGAAGTGGAACCCGATCCTGGCCGGCTTCACTTTCGGCGCCTTCCTGCTGATCGATCTGGCCTATTTCACCTCGAACCTGACCAAGATCCCCGACGGTGGCTGGTTCCCGTTGGCGGTGGGGGCGGTGATCTTCACCTGCCTCACCACCTGGGCGAAGGGCCGCCAGCTGATGATCAAGCGGATGAACGAGGCGGCGATGCCGATCCAGGTGTTCATCAAGTCCGCCGCCACCAGCGCCGCGCGCGTGCCCGGCACCGCGATCTTCATGACCACGGCGGCGGACGGCGTGCCGCACGCGCTGCTGCACAATCTGAAGCACAACAAGGTGCTGCACGAGCGGATCATCCTGCTGACCATCAAGATCGAGAACGTCCCGGCGGTCGATCCGGAGAAACGCTACGAGCTGAAGGTAATGGAGGCCGGCTTCTTCCGCCTGATCCTGCGCTACGGCTTCATGCAGGACATCAATGTGCCGCTGGCACTGCGCGAATATGACGGCTGCGGGCCCAAGTTCAACATGATGGACACCAGCTTCTTCCTCGCCCGCCAGACCCTGATCACCGCCGAGCGGCCCGGCATGGCGATCTGGCGCGAGAAGCTGTTCGCCTGGATGATGCGCAACGCCGAAAGCGCGATGGAATTCTTCAAGCTGCCGACCAACCGCGTGGTCGAACTGGGCAGCCAGGTGGAGATTTGAGTCAGCCGCTCATTGTCACCGCCACCTTCGGCGCGGACGATCACGCCTGTCTGGAGGGATTGCGGCGCAAGCATTTCCCGATCGAGCGCAATCAGGTGCCGGTGCATCTGACCTTGTTTCACCAACTGCCGCTCTCGCTCGATGCCGAGCTGCGCGACCGCTTGGCCGATGCCGCCACCTTCGCGCCGCCGCGCGCGGCGATCAGCGGAATCATGGACCTGGGGCAGGGGACGGCCTTCCGGGTCGCGAGCGAGGAATTGGAGGCTATCCGGGCCGAGCTGGCGATCGCCTTTCGCGGCTTGCTCACGCCGCAGGACCAGGCCGGCTGGCGGCCGCACATCACCGTGCAGAACAAGGTCGATCGCGCCGAGGCCATTGCGCTGCAGAACGCGCTGCAGGCGGGCGATTTTCCGAGACCGCTGGCGATCAGCGGACTGACGTCATGGCGTTATCTCGGCGGACCGTGGGAGAAGGTTCGCGCCTATCCGTTCCGCGGCTGAGCGTCAGTCGAGCTGGCCGATGCCGTCGCAGTTATAATCGAACGCGGCCAGACCGGATTCGAGGTTCGCGGCGAGCGTCCCGGTGTTCATCAATTCCTCGATCCGGTCGTCCTCGCTCAGATCGTTCGCCTCGGCCATGGCGTCCTCCCACTCGCTGACATCGAACGTGCCGCCGCCGATCCAGGCGAGCGCGAGACATTCGGCGAGCTGGTCGTCCGCCAGATCCTCGAGCAGGCTCTTCACCTCCTCCTCGACGTCGTTCAATTCGTCGGCGAGGGCGGACAGAGCGACATTGCCGTCATCATCGTCGCCACTATCGTCGATATTGTCGGCATCCTCGTCCGGATCCTCGATCGGCACCTGGGCTTCCATCTCCCGCGCGCGAATGACGAGCCGGCAATAGGTCTCGAGGGGGGTCAGCAGGTCCATCGGGAATTCTCCGTCGCGTCTTAATTGCTCGAAACGACAGGCCGGGCAGGCGGTTCCGGTCTTGTCGCACGAGAATAAGCTCGCCAGTTGACCGTGTCACGAGGGCTTTCTATAGCGCGCCCTCGCCTGACGGACCGGCCTTGCGCCGGTGTCACGAAATCGGGGCGGAGTAGCTCAGCTGGTTAGAGCAGCGGAATCATAATCCGCGTGTCGGGGGTTCAAGTCCCTCCTCCGCTACCATCTCCCGATCAGCCCCAAGCGGGCACGAGTTCGTAGATTTCCAGAATCGCCCCGCGCGGCCTGGGCAGGACGAGGCGATAGCGAAAGTCGCCGATCCGCTCGACCACGCCGATCACGTCGCGTTCCGGATTGTCCGCATAAGCGGGCGGCACGCGCTCGCGCCTGAGAGCATTCGCGCCGAGGAAGACGAGCCGGGTCTCGCCATCCTCGTGCAGATAGCCGCCCGGCCGCTCTGTGCCGGTCTGCCGGGTGAGCGACAGGCGCGCGCCATCCCCCCCACGAAGCAGAAAAAGGGGCCGGTGACCGAGGCCCCGGACCGGCCGCGCACGGCTGCGGTGAAGCGAATGACGCGGCAGCGGTAGGAACCGGGCGCCGGCGACGGATGCGGCAAAGCCGCGGACGGCTCCAGCAGCGCGCCTTCCCGCCGCAGTCGCCGCGCGGTGGCGCCGCTGCCGAGACTGGCCAGCGCCTCGTCCCAGGCCTCCTGCAGCCGGGTGATGCGGTCGAGATCGGCCGGCTGCGCGACGCTGCGCCATTCGGGCTCAGCCGCTTCCAGGACCACCTCCGCCTGAGGGCGCTCGGTCGCATTGGTGGCGCAGCCCCCCAGCAGGGCGAAGCCGAGGATCATGCCTTCGCGTAGCCGCATCGTGAACACTCCGCCCGCCACATTCGCCTCCCACCTTCGGGGCTGGGCTTGGCTGGTTTATGAAAGGTTAAAATGTGGGCGCGACTGCGGCGATTACCGGGTCGCTCCCGGCGAAACGAAGGCGCGGAAGTTTCGGTCCCGGAAGGACTCGCTCCGCTTCTTGCTTTGCGTTAACCTTTCGCTGCCGCGCGGGGACGAGTCGATCGCCGTGCCGGGGTGTCGCGATGCTGCGAACGCTCCGGCCTCCGACCGCCTTGGCGCGAACTGAAGGGTGTCTTCCCTGCGCGACGCGCGGCCGGCTCGACCCGGCGCGGATCGGGAAGGACGCACCATGAAGCCGCTTCCGAAAGTCAGCCGCCGTTCCTTTCTCGCGACCGTTGCGGGCGCGCCGCTGGGCGTTGCCTTCGTCAGCGCCGATGCCGGGGCGCAGACCAATTGTACCGACAGCGATCCTTCCCCGCCGCGCGGCGATCCGGGCGGACGTGGCCGCAATTGCCGGAACCAGCCGCCACCGCCGCCATCGACGGGCTGCAGCGATGCAGATGCGGGTTCGGGGGCGGATCCGGGCGGTCGCGGCCGCCGCTGCACCGCGCAGCCGCCCGTATCGGGCTGCAGCGATCGCGATCCGTCCGATCCGGGCGGGCGGGGCCGCAATTGCGGTGGCCAGCGCGACGGCGACGTCTATCCGACCGGCCGGCGCGAACGGACCTACGAGGTCTGCTGGGTCGATCATCCGAACCGGTCGGATGATGAGTGCAATATCCAGACCTATACGGAGTGGGCGACGACCTATTCGGATGGCCGCACGGTCTATGACACGGCGGAAGCGGATGGGCGCAAGGCGGAAATGACCCGCCGCGGCTATACCGCGCGCTGGCACCGGATCCTGCAGAATTGGTGAGCCTTCAGGCGGCGCTCACCCGTTCGAGATAGCCGTTTGCCCAGAGCTTGCGGATCATGTGCTCGGGATCGATGGCGGCCGTCAGATCGGCTCGGCAGAAGGGCGCGCCCGACAAGGCCGTTTCGAGCGCACCCCGGTCGCCCGTCGCGAAGAAGATGTCGCCGCCCGGTCCGATCAGTGCGATCCGGTCCTCGTCGTCCGCCAGCTGGAAGGGGACCAGGGGTCGGCGACGAAAGCGATCGCTCTCCTGCGGCCCCTCCGGTCCTGCCGACAACACGCCGGCGACGTCGGGCCGGCGCGAGCGAAGGAATTCGTGCCCCATCAACTCGAAGGCATTGTCCATCTTGGCCTTGCGCGCGACCAGTTCGGCAAGCTTGCGGAAATGCGCCTGTGCCGGGGCACGGTCGAAACCGGCGCTGGCGAAGCCGGGCGGGAGGGAACGGCGGAAGGCCGGATCGCTGATCGCCAGTTCCGATACCGCCTCCAGCATCAGATCCGCCCAGGTGCGGGTGATCAGGCCGACGGTGATGTGCAGCGAGGGCTCGTCACCGGCATTGGGAGCGTCGTGCATCACCCCGCGCGGCAGATAGAGGCAGTCGCCTGCCCGCAGCGTCAGCTCCTCGCTAATCTCCCCCGCTTCGTACTGGCCGACCGCGAAGCCTTCGCCGCGATAGGGGATGTCGATCGGGGTTCCGTAGAGACGCCAATGCTTTGCGCCTGAAAGCTGCAACACGAACACATCATGATTGTCATAATGGGTGTTGAAACCCTGATTGCCCGGCGGGGTCAGATAGATGTTGGTCTGGATGTGGCAGGACATCACCCGCTCGAGCGCTCGGCAGAAAGCGCCAAGGCGCGGCATCGATTCGTGCAACTGCGGCAGGATGATCGTCGCGCCGGCCAGATATTGCTCGGTCACGGCGGATGCGATGACGTGACCGTCGGTGCTGAGATAGAGTGAAGGGTCGATCCGGTCCGGGTGGCGGACCAGGTCGAGCATGCCCTGGCGCAGATCGGCCCCGTCGATGAAGGCGTCGATCGCCTCGATGGTCAGCAATTCGTCGAAGCGGTGCGGATCATCGGGCGCGACGAACAAATGCTTTTGTTCGAAATAGTCGGCGAAGAACGCCTTGGCAGGGGTCGAATGCAGCAGGTAGCCGACCGGATCGGCATACCATGCCTGCGCGCCCTCGTTCCGCGCCAGCCATTGCGTCATTCGGTGTCCCTCCCGCAGTGCACAAGGCACTTGCGGCGGCGGCGCGTCAAGCCCGGCCAGCTGGCTTGCGCCAGTGGCGGCGCGCACCTAATTCGGGGCCTCGCGAAAGGCAGTTCATGACCGAAACCATTTCCTCCAAAATGCTGATCCTGGGTTCCGGCCCGGCCGGGCTCACCGCCGCCATCTATGCCGCGCGCGCCGGGCTCGAGCCGATCGTGATCCAGGGCATGCAGCCCGGCGGGCAGCTGACGATCACCACCGACGTCGAAAATTATCCGGGCTTTCGCGACACCATCCAGGGTCCGTGGCTGATGGAGGAGATGCAGGCGCAGGCCGAGCATGTCGGCGCCAAGATGATCTGGGACCAGATCGTCGACGTCGACCTGTCCGAGCGGCCGTTCAAGCTGAAGGGCGACGGCGGCACGATCTATCAGGGCGACACGCTCGTGATCGCGACCGGGGCGCAGGCCAAATGGCTGAACCTGCCGAGCGAGGAGCATCTGAAGGGCAGGGGTGTCAGCGCCTGCGCGACCTGCGACGGCTTTTTCTATCGCGGCAAGAAGGTCGTGGTGATCGGCGGCGGCAACACCGCGGTCGAAGAAGCGCTCTACATGACCAATCACAGCCCGGAGGTGATCCTGATTCATCGCCGTGACCATCTGCGCGCCGAGAAGATCCTGCAGAAGCGCCTGTTCGCGCATCCGAACATCAAGGTGATGTGGAACCGCGCGGTCGGCAATTTCGTCGCGGGCGGCGAGCCGGAGAAACTGGTCGCGCTGGACCTGGTGGACGCCGATGGCGCGCCGGCCGAGCGGATCGACGTGGACGGCGCCTTCGTCGCGATCGGCCATGCGCCGGCGACCGAGCTGTTCCGTGGCCATCTGGAGCTGGATTCGGACAATTATCTGCGCGTGGAGCTGGGTTCGACCCGGACCAGCGTGCCCGGCGTGTTCGCCTGCGGTGACGTCATGGACAAGACCTACCGCCAGGCCGTGACGGCGGCCGGGACGGGCTGCATGGCCGCGCTCGATGCGGAGAAGTTCCTGGCCGAGGCCGAGTTTGACGAGGCCCAGCACACGCCGGAGCCGGAAACGGTCGCCGGCTAAGCCGTCAGCGCCTTCAGCGCGCCCAGCACCGCCTGGTTCAACGATTCCTGGTCGCCGGGCCGCGCGAAGGTATGGGAATCGCTGTGGATCTCCCGCCGCCAGCCGATCAGGCCGTCGAACGCGCTCTTCTTGACCTCGGCCACCGCGGCGATGGCGGTGTTGTCGCCCGTGGCGAGGATCAACGCGGCCGGCATGCCGCGCAGGCCTCGGGCCGCCTCGTCCGCCAGACCGCCGTCGGTCGCGGTGCCGGCCTTCTTCAGGCTGCCTGCCAGCTTGCCGAGATTGACGCCGCCGCTGAGCAATTTCTTCCAGGCCGAGAGGCTGAACAGCCGCTGCCGATAATGCGAGCGGACCGCCGCGGGAGCCATGTCGCCCGCCTCGGCCTCGACCAGCCAGGGATTGACCAGGATCGCGCCGTGAATGCCGGCGTTCGCGCCATGCAGCGCCAGAGTGGTCGCGCCGTCGCACAGGCCGAAGCCGATGATCCGCTCGACCTTCGTTTCCTGGCGAAGCGTGTCTGCGGCGGCCTTGAGATCGTCCCCGCTCCCTCGGAAATCGGGATCGTCGCCGCTGCTGTCTCCAACGCCCCGACGGTCAAAGCGAAGGCAAAGAAAACCTTGCTTTGCCAATGACTTGGCGAGATGTTCATACATGCGGTGTGAGCCGATCCGGGTTTGCGTGCCGCCGGTCACGAGCAAGATGCCGACAGGACCCGCGGCCCCGTCCAGGCTGCCCGCGAGCAGATCCTCGCCGCATGGGAAAGTCAGGAGGCGGCGCACGTCTGCCTCCATTCTGTGATGTCCTTCGCGAGCGCGGCCGCCAGATCGGCCGAATTGCCCGGCTCGGACCGGCGCCAGAGGGCGGGGCCCTCGACCTTGCCGTCCGCCGCGCCGGCATCGGTCGACAGGCGCAGGACGCGCAGCGGCGTGACTTCGGTGGGGATCGCTGCGGCCAGCGCCTGCCGGAGTCCGGCGCCGGCATCATGATAGCCAGCCCATTCCGCGCCGCCGCCCAAGGAGGCGCGGTCCAGGTCGCGGGCGAGCGAGGCGCCCGGCACCGGCGCGAACCGCCAATGGCCTGCGCCCGGCGCCGCATCGTCGAGCAAGCCGCCGCCGCGGATCGCCGCGATCAGCGGGAGCTGGCCGTGCGCCGCGGTCAAGTGCCCGGCCGCCTTGGTGACGTCATGCCGCCAGTCTTCCCAGGTGATGTCCGAGAGGGGAATCAGGCTTTCACCCGTTCCGGTCAGGTCCGGCAGCCAGCAGCAATGGCCAGCAGCCGCCAGCGCCCGCATCGTCGCGACGATCAGCGCGCGGGTGCGGTTCATTTCCTCGAAGAGGGGTGGGACGATCAGGATCGGCGCGGCGGTCGGGTCGCCGATCCGCAACAGCCATTCGGGGCCCTTGGCGCCGGAATATTGCTCGTAGGACTGAGCGGGGCCGCTCACCGCAGCGTCTTGGCTCTCGCGAAGGTGAGCAGGGAACCGAAAGTCGCCATCATCTCGGCATCGACCTCATGATCCTCGATCAGGATGCCGAGCCTTTCTTCCAACTCGGTCAGCAGGCCGGCGACGGCGAGTGAATCGAATTCGGGCAGGGCGCCGAACAATTCGGTGCTTTCGTCGAAGCGGGCGACTCGCGCGGAGTCGAGGCCGAGCACATCGGCCAGGACGGAACGCAAAGTGGCTTCAACTTCGCCGGCATCGGTCAACGCCAAGGCAATTCCTCCCCGTTTTGGTGGGTTCGCGCCCTAACGGCTCCTCAGGCGACCGACAAGACGCCCCGCGACTGCGCGCGCAGCGCCGGCAAGACCGCGCAGCGTGCCTGGATTGAAAGCGGTGACGCGCCAGAGCTGCCGCCGTTCATCCATCCAGTCGCGCTTATAGCTGTCGTCGCCAGTGCCGTAGTCGATGACGTCGACGCGATCTTCGTCGATCGCGCGACGGAACATCGCCATGCCCAAGATGGTGCCGGGCGACAGCGGCTTGGCATCCTCGGCATAAGCCAGCTTGTGGATGATCGCTGTGCCGTTCTCGACGGTCCAGAGCTGGACCGCGACGGGGCGACCATCCTTGCGGGCGATGCCCAGTCGGAGCGTTCCGGCGGCGCCTTCCTGCTCGGCCAGCGCGCGCAGGAAAGGGAACGAGCCCTCTTCAGGTTTCCAGCTGGACCGATAGACTTGTTCGTAGCAATCCCACGCATCCGCATTGAATTCGTGATGGATTTCTACCTCGAGTCCGGCCGCCTTGGCCTTGCGCTTGGCCGTGCTTCGCAATTGGCCGGGCCGTGCGGCCCAATAATCGTCGAAGCTGAGCCCTTTCGTGTGGGCGACCCAGCTGCCGGTCGCCGGGCTGGCTTCGGCCTTCCATCCCGCTTCTCGCAGGCCGTCCACCAGGGGCGCTGGATTCTCGACCGGCGACAGGCTGAGCGAGGCCAGTTTCGCGTTCCGCAATGCACCGGCAATCGCGGGCACCAGCGCCGCATCGCCGATCGCGCCGACGCGCAGGCTGTACCAGGCGGCATAGGCTTCGGCCTCGTGCCCGCCATCAGCGAGGAACAGCCACGCTCTGGCGTCACCTTCGGTGGCGCGGGCGACCTTCAGGCGGCCCCTGGGCGGGACATGGTCTTGCAGCAGCCGGAACCAGCTCAGCCGCGAGAAAAGGCATGGCTGCGCGGCGCGGTCGAGCGCACCCACCGCATCATGTTCGACCTGTCCCAAGTCGTCGAACAGTTCCACGTTAACCATTGCCGCGCTAATCGCCTCCTGTGCATTCTCTAGCAGCGGCGATTTAAGCAGGAGTGAAAGTGGGTCCCGATCCCAATCCCCGGCCGCTCGATCATCTCCCCGGCTGCGGTGATCCCGCGGCCGTGGCGCTGATCGACCGCGACGACCTGCTCGATTTTGCCGGGCTGGAAGCGGCGGTGGGCGCGCTTGCCGCAGGGCTGGCCGAGCGCGGCCTGCCGAGGCGCGCCCGCGTCGCGAGCTGGTTGCCGAAGGCCCGGATGACCAGCCTGCTGCCCTTGGCCTGCGCCCGGGCCGGTCTGGTCCATGTACCGATCAACCCGTTGCTGAAAAGGCTCCAGGTCGCGCACATCCTCGCCGATAGCGGCGCGGTGCTGCTGATCTCCGGCGACGCGCGGCTCGCCTCGCTGGAAGCGGGCGATGTGCCTGACGGCTGCGCGACGTCGGACGAGGGGCAGGGCAGGGCGCTGCTCGCCACCCCCGACCGCCTACCGCCCTCGTCCGCCGATCCCGAGGAACTCGCCGCCTTGCTCTACACCTCCGGCTCGACCGGCCGGCCCAAGGGTGTGATGCTCAGCCACGCCAATCTGTGGCTCGGCGCGGTCAGTGTGGCGCATTACCTCCGCCTGACCCCGGCAGACCGCGTGCTGGCGGTGCTGCCCTACAGTTTCGATTATGGTCAGAACCAATTGCTCTCGGCCTGGGCCGCGGGCGCCAGCGTCGTGCCGCTCGACTTCCTCGCGCCGCGTGACGTCATCCGCAGGGTCGCCGAACATGGGATCACCACCTTAGCCGGGGTGCCACCTTTGTGGGTGCAACTGATCGAGGCGCCGTGGCCGCCCGAGGCCGCTTTGACGCTGCGGCGTCTCACCAACAGTGGCGGCAAGCTGCCACCTTCCGTGATCCGGCGAATGCGCGAGCTGTTCCCCGTCGCGGACATCTATTCGATGTATGGCCTGACCGAGGCCTTTCGCTCCACCTTTCTCGAGCCGGCCTTGCTCGATACGCATCTGGAATCGATGGGCACGGCCATCCCCTTCGCCGAGATCATGGTGGTCCGCCCCGACGGCAGCGCGACAGATCCGGGCGAGGAGGGTGAATTGGTCCATGCCGGTCCTTTGGTGGCGCAGGGCTATTGGAACGACCCCGTGCGCACCGCCGAACGCTTCAAGCCCGCACCGACTGTGTCCCGTTACGGCGGCACTGCCGTCTGGTCCGGTGACGCGGTAAAGCGCGACGCGGACGGCCTGCTCTATTTCGTCGGCCGCGCCGACGGCATGATCAAGAGCGCCGGCAACCGCATCAGCCCGACCGAGATCGAGGAGGCAGCCATCGCCTCCGGCCTGGTCGCCGAAGCGGTCGCGCTCGGCACGCCCGATCCCTTGCTCGGTCAGGCCATCGCCCTGATCGTCCGCCCCTCGGGCGAAGCGGACGAGAAGGAACTCCGCGCTCGCCTTCGCCGGATGCTCCCCAATTTCATGCAACCGCAGGCGATAATGTGGCGCGCGGAGCTGCCGCGCAGCCCGAATGGCAAGATCGACCGCAACCGCCTCGAACAGGAATTGACGGCATGACCAAGCCGATCGGCCCGATCCCCGCCGGCTTCGCCGCAGAAACGGACGGCATGCTGCTGATCGGCGGCCGCCGCGCCGATGTGCTCGTCGCCGAGGGCGGCACGCCCTTGTTCGCCTACGACCTCAGCCGGATCGCCGAAAAGGCCGCAATGTTCCGGTCGCATTTCGACGGAGTCGATCTGCATTATGCCGTAAAAGCAAACCCCTACATGCCTGTGCTCCAGCACATGCTGAACCTGGTCGATGGCTTCGACCTCGCCTCGGGGGGCGAGCTGGCGACGGCGATGGCTGCCGGCACGGATCCGCAGACAATGAGCATTGCCGGCCCCGGCAAGCGCGATGCGGAGCTGGAGACGGCGATCCGTCACGGCGTCACGATCAATCTGGAATCGGAGGGCGAGGCGGCCCGCGCCCTGGCCATCGCGGCACGGCTCGGCGTCGCGCCGCGGCTCGCGGTGCGGGTGAACCCCGATTTCGAGATCAAGGGCTCCGGCATGCGCATGGGCGGCGGGGCCAAGCCGTTCGGGGTCGATGCCGAGCGCGTGCCCGCTCTGGTGCGGTCGCTGCTGGACGCCGGCGCCGACTGGCAGGGCTTCCACATCTTCGCCGGCTCGCAGGCGCTCTCGGCGGACGCCCTGATCGAAGCGCAGCAGGCGACGCTCGATCTGGCCGAGCAGCTTGCGGACGCCATCGGCGCGGACCTCCCCAAGCTGAACCTCGGCGGCGGCTTCGGCATTCCGTACGTGCACGGCGACCAGCCGCTCGACATCGCCCCGATCGGCGCAGCCCTGAGCGCCCGCATCGCCGCCCGCGGTCCGCGCCTGCACCAAACCAGGTTCGCGATCGAACTGGGCCGCTGGCTGGTCGGCGAATGCGGGGTCTATCTGACCCGGATCGTCGATCGGAAGATCAGCAAGGGCAAGACCTTCCTGATCACCGATGGCGGCATGCAGCACCAGCTCGCCGCCTCGGGCAATTTCGGCCAGGTCATCCGCCGCAACTATCCGGTCGCGATCGCCAACGCCTTCGGGCGCGAACCGCAGGAGGAGGTCTCCATCGTCGGCTGCCTTTGCACGCCGCTCGATATCTTGGCCGATGACGTCATGATGCCATGCGCCGACGTCGGCGATCTCGTCGCAATGTTCCTCGCCGGCGCCTACGGCCTCACCGCCAGCCCGCAGGCCTTCCTCAACCAGACACCGGCATCCGAAATCGCCATCGGCGGCGATTAACCCGTTGACGCCATCGCGTCCCTGCGCGGGACGGGCAAAACAGCGCCATTGTTCCTAACCTGAATTTTACCTCTGCCCTTCATAGCTCCCCCCAAAGGCCGTCCTGTGTCCTGTGCAGGCCGGCCTGTGTGTCGAAGGGATGTGTGTGATGAAGCGGAACCTCGCACTTGCGTTGACGGGCCTGGCGCTCACCGTCACCGGCTGCGCAACCGGACGCTCGGGAAACGCCCTGCCGCCGGCCAGTTTCGTCGGCAGCTCCGAGGAAGTGGGTGAGAATTACCAGATCGGCCCGGCCGACGAGCTCAGCATCTTCGTCTGGCGCAATCCCGAGCTTTCGACGCGCATTTCGGTTCGTCCGGATGGTCGCATCACCACGCCGCTGATCACCGATATGATCGCGGTCGGCAAGACGCCCGCGCAGCTCGCCGACGACATCCGCGTGGTGCTGAGCCAATATATCCAGGAGCCGATCGTCTCGGTGATGGTCGAGCGGCCGCAGGGCACGTTCGCGCAGCAGATCCGCATCGTCGGCGCCACCGCGCGCCCGGCGGCCTTGCCCTATCGCGCCAACATGACGCTCCTGGATGCCATGATCGCGGTCGGCGGCCTCAACGAATATGCGGCGGGCAACCGCGCCCGCCTCGTCCGCTTCGACCGCGCCACCGGGCAGCAGCGCGAATACGACCTGCGTATCGGCAGCCTGCTTCGCCGCGGCGACATCAGCGCCAATGTGAAGCTTGAGCCGGGTGACGTCATCATCATCCCGGAAAGCATGTTCTGAGCCGGCCCCGAACTCCACGCAGTCAAGGACGCAAGCCGGCATGAACGGTCTTTTCGAAAATATCCGGATCGCCCTGCACCAGGTGTGGCAGCGCCGCTGGCTGGCGCTCGCCGTCGCCTGGGTGATCGCGGCGTCCGGCTGGCTCGCGATCAGCTTCATGCCGAACAGCTTCGAATCCAAGGCCAAGGTCTTCGCGCAGATCACTCAGGTGCTGCCGAGCGAGAGCGCGACCGGCGGTATGGATCAGGCGGCGAGCCTGCTGCGCCTGAAGCAGACGTTGACGTCGAACGAGAATCTGACCCGGGTTGTGCGCCGGACCGAGCTGAACACGCTCGCCGCAGATGAAGCCGGCCTCAACAGCGTGATGGGCGCGCTGCGCGAGAAGATCAAAATCACGGCGATGCCGGACAATATCTTCGAGATTACCGCGACCACCAGCTTCGGCAGCCTCAGCAATGCACAGAACGCCCGTGCCTCGGCGGCGGTGGTGCAGCAGCTGATCGATTTGTTCGTCAGCGGCGGCGCCAATATGGAGCAGACCGGCCAGTCGCTCGCCTTCCTCGACACCGAATTGCAGCGGCGCGAAACGCAATTGCGCGAGGCCGAGCAGCGCCGGGTCGAGTTCGAGCAGCGCTTCCTGGGCGTGCTTCCGGGCGGCGGCTCGGTCGGCGACCGGATGGGCGCGGCCCGGGCTGAACTGGCCCAGCTCGACCAGACCATCGTCACCGCCCGTGCGGCGATCGGCGCGATGCAGAACCAGCTGCAGCAGACCCCGGCGACCACGCCGATTCCCGGCATGGAGGGCGCCTATGGCGGCCCGGCCGGCAGCCAGCTTGCCGCGCTGGAGACGCAGCTGTCGCAATATCTGGGCCGCGGCTTCACCGATCAGCATCCCGACATCATCTCGATCCGCGCCCAGATCGCACGGCTTCGCCCGCAGGCCGCCGCCGAGCGCGCGAGCGGACGGGCAGGGGCGGGCGGCATCCCCAATCCCAGCCATATCTCGATCCAGTCCATGCTGGCTGAGCGGCAGGCGCAGCTGACCGGCGCGGAATCGCGCAAGGCGCAGCTGCAGGCCGATCTCGCCCAATTGACGCAGCGCCAGTCGACCGAGCCGGGCGTCGCCGCCGAACAGGCGCGGCTGACCCGCGACTATGACGTGCTGCGCCAGCAATATGACCGGCTCCTGGCGGACCGCGAGCAGCTCCGGCTGCGCAGCGACATGTCGGGGCAGGCGAGCCCGCTCACCGTCCGCGTCGTCTCGCCGCCGTCCG
Organism: Pseudomonadota bacterium; assembly: GCA_023424095.1. Taxonomy (GTDB): domain Bacteria; phylum Pseudomonadota; class Alphaproteobacteria; order Sphingomonadales; family Sphingomonadaceae; genus Allosphingosinicella. Next base: position 32,851 of record JAFAEG010000140.1, read on the forward strand.
TTCCGGGCGCGCCGACCAGCCCGAACCGGCCGCTGTTGCTGACTTTGGTGCTGGTCGTGGCGATCGGCGGCGGCCTCGCCGCGGCGTTCCTGAAGGGTCAGTTGCAGACCACCTTCCCGACCCAGAACCGCCTCGCCGCGGCCACCGGCCTGCCGGTGCTGGGTTCGATCGGCGAAATCGTCGGCAAGGCCGAGCGTGCCCACCGGCGCAAGCGCCTGTCCTGGCTGCTCGGCGGCGCCGGTGCCCTGGCGGCGAGCTACGCGGCGCTGATCGCGTTCCAATTCTGGCAGAACAGCAATGTCGCGTGAGGGAGCTATGAGCAAACGACCGTCATTGCTGGAGCGCGCCGCCGAGGTTTACGACTTCGCGTCCGGCCTGCCGATGGCTGACGCGCCCGCGCCGGCACCCGCATCGGCGCCCGAGCGTCCCCGGCCCGTGGCCGCGCGTCCGGCG
>JAFAEG010000125.1 GCA_023424095.1 Pseudomonadota bacterium
ACCGCTCGGGCGTCTCTTCCGGTGCAGCACCCCGGCCTGCGCCGGGGAGCAGTCTAGCCTCAGGCCGCCGTCAGCAGCCTGCGCTCGCCGGCCAGATTCATCAGCGCCTTCTGCAATTTCTCGAACGCCCGCACCTCGATCTGGCGGATACGCTCGCGGCTGACGTTATAGACTTGGCTCAGCTCTTCGAGCGTCTTCGGCTCGTCGGTCAGACGCCGCTCGGTCAGGATGTGCTTCTCGCGATCGTTCAGCGCGTCCATCGCCTCGACCAGCAGATCGTGACGGACGCGGGTCTCCTGCGCCTCGGCGACGCGCTCGTCCTGCAGCGGATCGGTGTCGACCAGCCAGTCCTGCCAGCTGCCCTCGCCATCCTCGCGCACGGGGACGTTCAGCGACGTGTCGCCGCCCATCGCCATGCGGCGGTTCATCGAGATCACGTCTTCTTCGGAAACGCCCAGGTCGGTGGCGATCTTCGCCACGTCCTCGGGCTTCATGTCGCCGTCCTCGAACGCCTCGATGCGGTTCTTCATCCGGCGAAGGTTGAAGAACAGCTTCTTCTGCGCCGCCGTGGTGCCCATCTTCACGAGCGACCAGCTGCGCAGGATGAACTCCTGGATGGACGCGCGAATCCACCACATGGCGTAGGTCGCCAGGCGGAAACCCCTTTCGGGCTCGAACTTCTTCACGCCCTGCATCAGGCCGATATTGCCTTCGCTGATCAGCTCGGAGACGGGCAGGCCGTAGCCGCGATAGCCCATCGCGATCTTGGCGACCAAGCGCAGGTGCGAATTGACCAGTTTCGCGGCGGCATCAGTGTCCTGATGCTCAGCCCAGCGCTTGGCCAGCATATATTCTTCCTCGGGGGCGAGGATCGGGAATTTCTTGATCTCGGCGAGATAGCGGTTGAGTCCCGCTTCGCCGCCCGCAGCGGAGATCGTTGCTACAGTCCTTCCAGCCATTCTCTTTATCGAACCTTCCCTGGGTGCCGCACGTGTCTCCGTGCCGGCACTTGATGACTATACGGTAAGCGCTGCCAACAGTTCCTCTATATCCGATGGAAGCGCACTTTTGAACGACAAGTTTTCTTTTGACACGGGATGGATGAAGCCAAGCTGAGCGGCGTGCAGCGCCTGCCGCGCGAAGCCGAGATTTTTCAGCACCTCCCGATGTGTCGGCGCGGTCCGGCCATAGACCGGGTCACCGACCAGCGAATGGCCGATATGCGCCATATGCACGCGCACCTGGTGGGTGCGGCCAGTCTCCAGCCTACATTCGACGAGCGCCGCGCCTTTCAACGGGCGAATCGTCCGGTAATGCGTCACCGCGCGTTTGCCGCGCGCCGGCGGTTCGGCTGAAGCGAGCACATGCGACATATGTCCGCCGGGCTTCACCCGCGGCGGAATGACCACCGCCATCTTCTTCCGGTCCGCGCTCGATCGCGCCAGCACCGCATCGACCTTTCCGGCCGGCGGCACCGGCGTGCCGTTCACCACCGCCAGATAGAGCCGATGAATGTCATGCTTCGCGAATTGCGCCGCGAGGCCTTCATGCGCCCGGTCGGTCTTGGCGACCACCAGCAGCCCGGACGTATCCTTGTCGATCCGGTGGACGATCCCCGGCCGCGCCACCCCGCCGATGCCGCTGAGGCGCCCGGCGCAATGGTGGAGCAAGGCGTTGACGAGCGTTCCGTCCAGATTGCCCGCCGCCGGGTGGACGACCATGCCGGCGGGCTTGTCGACCACAAGCAGGTGATCGTCCTCGAAGACGATTTCGAGCGCGATGTCCTGCGCTTCATTATGGGCCGGCCGGGGCTCCGGCACGGCGACGATGTAGGCACCGGGCTGCGCCTTCACCGCCGGATCGCGCAGCAAGGTGCCGGTCGGGCCGGTCACCGCACCGCTCGAAATCAGCGCCTTCAGCCGCTCGCGCGAGAGGGTCGGAATCGCCGCGGCCAGGGCGCGGTCAAGCCGCCAGCCCGCCATCTCGGCGCCGATTTCCGCCTCACGATTTGTGACGTCCCCCACTGATGACGATGTAGGAAATGTGCGCCGCTTTTCAATGGCCAGCGCCGCGCGGCGGGGAGGCTAGGCCCGCACCGGAAATGGCGATATTTAAACGGTTCAGGGGAGAGCTTATGGCCTTGTATCGCCATGTCATTCTGTCGCTTGGCGTCGCCCTCGTGGCGATGCCGGCTCCGGCTGCTGCTCAGCGGAGCAACGTACAGCCGAACCGCTGGAATCTCGATTATGGCGATGTGCGCTGCTCGCTGTCGCGGCGCATCAGCGGGCCGCAATCGCCGATCCTGATCCTCTCCTCCTATCTCGGTCGGGACGAGCCCGAGATCATCCTGATGCGCGACGGTGCCGAGGACTTGCCAGATCTGCCGAATGCGGTGGAGGTCGTGTTGGCTCCCGCCAACCACGTTGCCCGTGGCGAGATTCACAGGCGCCAAGTGCAGGGAGGCCGCATCGTCACGCTTCGCGAGCTTGGTGAAGGCTTCATCGATCGCTTTGCTGAGGCGGGTTCGATCCGCTTTCAGGCGCGCGGCCGGCCTCTGATCGACATGACTTTCCCCGGCGCGGCTGCGGCCGTCACGGCCCTGAAGGAATGCAATGAAGACCTGTTGCGTTCGTGGGGTGTGGATACGACGATCCCGATCAGCCGCCGTCCGCGGCACCGTTCCGGGTCGATCCGCGTGGAGGATTATCCCTCGCGTTCGATCGAGCGGGGAGAGCAGGGGGTCGTGGTCGTTCGCTTCATCGTGAACACGCAAGGGCGCGCCGAAGCCTGCAGGGCGGCGGTCTCCTCGACCTATCCGACGCTCGATCAACATACCTGCGCGATCATCGCCGAGCGGCACCGCTTCCATCCGGCCGAGGATGATCAGGGGAGGCCGGTTCCCGGGCTGTATGTGCAGACGGTTCGTTGGGTGCTGCCGGAAGGCTGATCCACCCGCACGGCTTGCAAGCCGGTTGTTCAGGTTCCAAGAGAATGCCAGCGCGAACACAAAGGGCCGAACTGCTCGCTATGAAATCTCACGACTTTGCCAGCCTGCTCTGCTCGCGCCTGTGCCACGATCTGCTCAGCCCGATCGGCGCGCTGAACAACGGGATCGAGCTGCTCGCCGATGAAAATGACCCGGAGATGCGGGCGCGCTGCCTCGATCTGCTGGGCGAAAGCGCGCGGGCTTCGGCCAACAAACTGAAATTCTTCCGCCTCGCCTTTGGTGCGGCCGGCGGCTTTGCCGAGGAAGTCGATACCCGCGAGGCGCGCAGCGCGATCGAGGGGCTGTTCGGCGGCGACGGCCGAATCCAGCTCGGCTGGATGGTCGACGAGCCGACGATGAGCAAATCGGCGCTGAAAATCCTGCTGAACCTGTCGCTGATCGCCGGCGACGCCTTGGTGCGCGGCGGCCGGCTCGACATCGGGGCCGAGCGGCATGACGGCGGCACCGACATCGTCATCCGCGCCGAGGGCACGCGGATCATCCTCGACGCGGAATTGAAGCGAGTCCTCAACGGCGAGAATGAAGGCGCAGTCGCCCCGCGCGCCGCCGCCGCCTGGCTGGTCCGCAGCCTGATCGAGGAAGGCGGCGGCCAATTGCAGCTGATGGACGAGGAAGAAGGCGTCCTGATGCTCGGCGCGGCGTTGCGGCGCTGACACCTTAATCCTCCCCTGCATTTGCAGGGGAGGGGGACCAGCGAAGCTGGTGGAGGGCCGCGCGAAGCGCGGAACTCTTCCGCACCAAGAACCTCGCTTCGCTCGGCCCCTCCACCACTCGCTTCGCGAGCGGTCCCCATCATCGGGTCGGATCGTCCCCCGGACGATCCTTGACCATGCGGGGCATGGTCAACCCGATGATCCTCGAAAACGAGGGGAGGATTTAGGTCACGGGAAGTCCCTTCTTCACCACACGCCAATATTCGGCATCGACGCCCATGGCTCGGCGGGCGGCTTGCGCTCGCCCGCCTGAAGCAGCTCGATCGAAATGCCGTCGGGCGAGCGGACGAACGCCATGTGGCCGTCGCGGGGCGGCCGATTGATCACGACGCCGCCATCCTGAAGGCGCTGGCAGGTCGCGTAGATGTCGTCCACGCGATAGGCGAGATGGCCGAAATTGCGCCCACCGGTATAGGTTTCCGGCGGTGAGCCGTCCTCTGGCGGCCAATTGTAGGTCAGCTCGATTTCGGCATTGCCGCGCTGTCCCGCGCCGTTCGAATCCTCGTCGGCCGCCAGGAAAATCAGGGTGAAGCGCCCGGCCGGATTCTCGATCCGCCGAGTCTCGACGAGCCCCAGCAATTCGAAGAAACGGACGGCAGCGTCCGGATCGGCCACCCGGATCATGGTGTGGAGATATTGCATATTCGGACCTCGCGACGCGGTTGAACCTTCCGTACTCGCGTTGGCCGAACTTGCCGGGTTCGGTAAAGCCCTTCTTAACCACCCCCGTCCATAACCGCCCGGCACGTGCCGGACGGGACCATGGACGAACTGATCAACGACTTCATCGCCGAGACGCGTGACATGCTGCTCGCTTTGGGCGGCGAAATCGTCGCCTGGGAGGCGGCGCCGGACGATCGCGCCCGGCTCGACGAGATTTTCCGCTTCGTCCACACCGTGAAGGGCAATTGCGGCTTCTTCGATCTGCCGCGCCTGGCCGCCCTGAGCCACGCCGCGGAGGATGCGCTGGCCGATGTCCGCGCCGGCCGCCGCGCGCCCGATTCGGCCCTGGTCAGCGCCGTGCTGGCGATCATCGACCGGATCGGCGAACTGGTCATGGCGCTGGAAACGGGCGAGGCGATCGCGTCGGAAGATGACGAGCAACTGATCCGCGCGCTCGAGCCGGGCCAGGCGCCCGCCGAGACGATTGCCGTCGAAGCCAGCGAAATTCCCGCAGATCTGCGCAAGAGCCAGCGCTCGATCCGCCTCTCCGTCGATCTGCTCGACCGGATGATGAACGGCGTGTCCGACGCGGTCCTGGCCCGCAACGAATTGGCCCGCCGCCTGCGCGAGACCCCCGCCGACATGGCGATCGACGCCGCCTTCGAGCGCGTCTCCACCTGCATCGCCGAAATCCGCGACGCGATCACCCGCACCCGCATGCAGCGCATCGACAGCCTGTTCGCGGCGCTTCCCCGAGTCGTTCGCGACATTGCCGGCGAGCTGGGCAAGCAGGTCCGCCTCGACGTGGATGGCGGCGACGTCGAGCTCGATCGCGAGATGATCGAGATGATCCGCGATCCGCTCACCCACATGGTCCGCAACGCGATCGATCACGGCATCGAAGCGCCGTCCGTGCGCGAGGCCGCGGGCAAGCCGGCGATCGGCATGCTCACCGTCTGCGCGCGCCAGTCGGGCAACCAGATTTTGATTGAAGTCGCCGATGACGGCCGCGGCATCGACGCCGAACGGCTGGTCGCCAAGGCGCTCGCCGCCGGCGTGCTGACGGCGGAACGTGCGCAGCGCCTGAACAGCGCGCAGCGCAACGCCTTGATCTTCGAAGCGGGCCTGTCGACCGCCAGCGAAGTCACCGCAATCTCCGGCCGCGGCGTCGGCATGGACGTGGTGCGCGCCAATATCGAGCGGATCGGCGGCCTGATCGATGTCGAGAGCCGGCCGGGCAGGGGGGTGAAATTCACCATCCGCGCGCCGCTGACGCTCACCATCATCCCGGCTTTGACGGTCAGCGCGGGCGGACAGATTTTCGCCGTCCCCCGCGCCGCGATCGAAGAGATTCTGCGCACCGGCGGCGATTCGGTGCGGACCGAGCGGCTGGGCGAGGCGCACATCGCGACCGTGCGCGGCCGGCAAATGCCTTTGGTCTCGCTGGCCGGCCTGCTGGGCCAGCAAGCGGGCGAGGCGGGCACGATCATCCTGCTCAAGCCCGCCGGCGGCAGCGTCTATGCGCTGGCGATCGACGCGGTCCACGATCATGAGGAATTGGTGGTGAAGCCGGCCGCGCCCGCGGTGATGGCCGCCGGGCTCTACGCCGGCACCACGCTGGCCGACGACGGCAAGCCGGTGCTCTTGCTCGATCCGTCCGGCATGGCCGGCAAGGCCGATATCCGCTTCGAGGAAGCCGAAGTGGCCGTGCGCGCGGTGGAACCGGCCGAAGCGGCCGCGAGCCAGCAGCGCGACGAACGGCTGCTCCTGTTCCGCTCGCTCGACAATGTCCGCCGCGCCGTCCGCCTGAATGCGGTGGAGCGGATCGAGGACGTGCCCGGCGACGCGGTCCGGATGAGCGGCGGGCGCCTGCGCGTCACGCTCGACGGCCGGATCCTGCCGCTGGCCGGCGCCGAGACCATTCCGGACACACCGCGGCTCCGTATCCTGCGCCTCACCGACGGCGCGGCCGAGCTTGCTTATGCCTTTGCCGAAGTCATCGATATCGCGCCGCTGACCGGCGAGATCCGGCCCGCCCGCACGCCGGGCGCGGTGGCCGGAGTCGTCCTGGTCGACGGCGAACAGATGGAATTGGTCGATCCTTATTGGCTGTTTGCCGAGGCGGGGGAAACTGGCGACGCCGCGCGTCCGGTCTGCGCCATCCCGCCCGGCGATCCCTGGCTGGAGAATATGCTCCGGCCGATGATCGAGAGCCTCGGCTATCGCGTCGTCCCGGCGGGCGAGGGGGTCGCCGCCGACATCGTCATTTCCAGCGACGGATCACCCGCGCCGATGGCGCCGCAGGGCGCCACCCTGCTGCGCCTGCGGACCACGCCGCAACCGGCGGGCGAGGCCGACGGCAGCATCTACCGCTATGACCGCGCCGCCTTGCTCGCGGCGCTGGGCGGAGCGCAGAAAGGCACCGCCAATGGCTGAATTGCTGCTGATCGCCCGCATCGCAGGCCGCCGCATCGCCTTTCCGGCGTCGCAGATCGAGGCCGTGGTCGAGCTTGACGGCCTGACCCCGGTGCCCGGCGCCGCGCCGCACATTGCCGGCCTGTCGGCGCTGCGCAGCCGCGTGCTGACCGTGATCGACAGCCTCGCCGCTTTGGGCCTGACGCCCACCGCGCCGGAGGAAACGGTGGAGGCGATCGTCGTGCCGTCCGGCGGCCACACCTATGCCTTGCTGGTCGAGGCGGTCGAGGATGTGGTCGAGGCGGGCGGCGCCTCCTCGCCCTTCCAGGCGCCCGCCGGCGCAGGCTGGGACCGGGTTGCGACGGGGATGATCGAGGCCGATGGCGATCTGCTGCTGTTCGCCGATCCGCACGCCTTCATCGCCGGTCCGCCGCTGTCGGTGGCCGCATGATTTTTGTCCCGAAAATTAAACACATGCTTACGATCGGCCGTTACCAAAGCCGGTGCCAAGCCCTAGAAAATGAGCGTGCGCGATGAAAACCTGCCTGGTCGTCGATGACAGCAAAGTGATTCGCAAGGTTGCGCGTCACATCCTCGAAACCCTTAACTTCGCGGTCGAGGAAGCCGAGGACGGCCGCGCCGCGCTCGACCATTGTACCAGCTCGGCGATGCCCGACGTGGTCCTGCTCGATTGGAACATGCCGGTGATGAGCGGCATGGAATTCCTCCGCGCGCTGCGCCGTCACGAAGGCGGCGATGCGCCAAAGATCGTGTTCTGCACCACCGAGAATGACATCGCCCACATTCGCGCCGCGATCGAGGCGGGCGCGGACGAATATGTGATGAAGCCGTTCGACCGCGAGACCCTGCATTCCAAATTGCAGATCGTCGGTGCGGCGTGACCCAGCGCGCCGCCCCCCAGGGACGGCGGGCGGACCCTCTCTCGAGATATTCCGACCAGGCGTCTAACGATCCACCCATAAGGTTGCTGCTCGTCGACGACAGCAGCGTTGCGCGGGCGGTGATGACCCGCATGATCGCCGGCCAGGAGGGGCTCGAAGTCGCCGCCACCGCGAGCAACGCCAGCGAGGCGCTGGCGCTGCTCGGCGCCGCGATGTTCGATATCGTCCTGCTCGACGTGGAAATGCCCGGCGAAAGCGGGCTCGATGCCCTTCCGGACATTTTGCGCGCCGGCCGCGGCGCGCGCGTCGTGCTCTGTTCCTCGCTGGCCGAGGACGGGGCGGAAGCCACCGTGCGCGCGCTGGCGCTGGGCGCGGCCGATGCGATGCCGAAGCCCGGCTCCGGCCTGTTCGGCGGTCGCTTCGCCGACGAACTGATCGAGCGGCTGCTTCGCCTCGGCCGGGTCGGCACGATCGATCGGGACGCGTCCCGGGGCGGCGGCGTGTCGCTGCGCGAAGTGCATGACTGGCGCCCGGCCTGCATCGCCATCGGCGCCTCCACCGGCGGCATCCACGCCATTCACGATTTTCTCGGCGGTCTGCCGGCGGAGACGGGGGTTCCGATCCTCGTCACCCAGCATCTGCCGCCCTTGTTCATGACCTTCTTCGCGCGCCAGCTCGAGCAGGTCTCCGGCCGCATCGCCCGCGTTGTCGAAGATGGTGAGCGGCTCGACCCCGATGTCATTCATGTCGCCCCGGGCCACGCCCATCTCGGCCTTTCCACCAAAGGCGGCGGAGTCCGCGTCGCGCTCGACGATACGCCCGCGCCGTCCGGCTGCCGGCCGTCGGTCGATCCGATGCTGGCCGCGGTCGCCGACGCTTATGGCCGCGGCGGGCTGGCCGTGATGCTCAGCGGCATGGGCCGCGATGGCCTGATCGGCAGCGGCAGCCTGGTCAATGCCGGCGGCATCGTGCTGGCGCAGGATCAGGATAGCAGCGCGATCTGGGGGATGCCCCGCGCCGTCGCCGAAGGCGGCCTCGCCACGGCGGTCAGTCCGCCGGCCGATCTCGCCCGAATGGTCGCCTCACGCCTGGGAGCTGGCGCATGGAGATAAGCGCTTCCTCCCGCCAGATCCTCGCCGGCCTGCTGGAATCGCGCACCGGTCAGCAGATCGGCATCGGCCGCCGCTGGCGGGTCGACGCCGCGCTCGCGCCGATCGCCCGCGACGGCGGCTTCACCAATATCGACGAACTGGTGAAACGGATCGCGTCCGGCCAGGCCCCGGCGCTCGCCGAAAAGGTGATCGAGGCGCTGCTGAACAACGAGACCTATTTCTACCGCGACAAATTGCCGTTCGATCTGCTCTTCGCCGAACCGCTGAAGCGGATCGAGGCGGCGCGGGTGAAGGACAAGCGCCTGTCGATCTGGAGCGTCGGCTGCTCGACCGGCCAGGAACTCTATTCCGTCGCCATGGCGCTCGCCGAACAGGGCCCGCGCTGGAAGGGCTGGACCATCGATCTGGTCGGCACCGACATTTCACGCAACGCGATCGAGCGCGCCCGCGCCGGCCGCTACAGCCAGTTCGAGGTGCAGCGCGGCCTTCCGGTGCTCCAGATGGTCCGCTGGTTCGAGGAAGAGGGCGCCGGGCAGTGGCGCGTGGCGCAGCAGATCCGCGACATGGTCCGCTTCGAAAATCGCGGCATCGCCGATCGTCCGCCCATGCCGGGCATGTTCGACATCATCCTGTGCCGCAACGTCCTGCTTTATTTCGCGGAATCGATGAAGCGGCTGGCTTACACCCGGCTCGCCGACGCGATCCGGCCGGACGGGGCGCTGATGCTCGGCGCGGGCGAGACGGTGATCGGCCAGACCGACCGCTTCGTCTCCGATCCGGACTCGCGCGGCCTCTACCGCCCGGCGCCCAGCAGCGAGGCCCGGCGGGTCGCTTAAGCCTTGACCTGCCCGTCGATTTCACGGTGAATCGCCATCGTGTCCGAGCTCGTCGATCATCCCTCTCCCAACCACGACGAGCGCAATGCCGAAATCTCGGTCATCGTGCTTCACTATACCGGCATGGAAAGCGGCGAGGCGGCGGTCGAGCGGCTCTGCGATCCGGACGCCGGCGTCTCCGCCCATTATCTGATCCACGAGGACGGCCGAATCCTGCGCCTCGTGCCGGAGGAACGCCGCGCCTGGCATGCCGGCAAGAGCTATTGGCGCGGCCACACCGAACTTAATCACAGCAGCATCGGCATCGAACTGGTCAATCCGGGCCATGACCATGGCTATCGCGCCTTCCCGGACGCGCAGATCGAGGCGCTGTTGCCGCTGCTCGCCCAGATCAAGGACCGCCACCGCATCACCCGTGGCAATGTCGTCGGCCATTCCGACATCGCCCCCATTCGCAAGCGCGATCCCGGCGAACTCTTCCCCTGGGGCCGGCTCGCCCGCCTCCGCCTCGCTTTGCCGCGTCCGACGAAGAATCTGATGGACCCGGAATGGACCGAGGCCGGCTTCTGCCTCGCGCTGGAGCGGTTCGGCTATGATGTCAGCGACCCGCTGGCCGCCACCCTGGCCTTCCAGCGCCGCTTCCGTCCCGAGCTGATTGATGGCACGATCGACGCCGAAACCCGCATGATCCTGCTCGCATTGCTGCTGCCCAAGCCGCTGGGGGATGACTGACCGCGCCGCATCGACTATTCAGCGGGTTGCCAGAGGGTCGGGCGGCCGCGGCGCATTTCGGTGCGGCGAGGAAAGTCCGGGCTCCACGGAAAAACGGTGCCGGGTAATGCCCGGCGGGGGTGACCCCAGGGAAAGTGCCACAGAAAGCAATCCACCGGGTTTCGACCCGGCCAGGGCGAAAGGGTGGGGTAAGAGCCCACCGCGTTGCCGGTAACGGGAACGGCACGGTAAACCCCACCGGGAGCAAGACCGAATAGGGGCCGCATATGAGGTTTTCCGCCTCGTGGCCCGGGTTGGTTGCTTGAGGCGCGGTGCGAGCCGCGTCCTAGAGGAATGGTCGCCTATCCCGCTTCTGCGGGTGGACAGAACCCGGCTTACAGACCCTCTGGCGCTTAATCTGGATAAGCGATGTTTACGGGGGCGTTTCGATCCTCCATTGTGGCGCAAATTCAACGCGCAGGAGGGAAGCGTTATGAATCCGATCAGCCATGCCATCGGTGTCCTTACGGCCCCGGCTCCGACCGTGAACAAGGCCGCGGGCGAGCCTGCCACGACGACCGGACTGATTACCGGTTATGCGGCACCTTTGGCCGCTCTGCCCGCCGTGGCCGCATTGATCATCGGGCTGATCCAGTCCAGCAGGTATGGTGTCGGTTCCGGCGTCGTCACCCTGATCTTGATGGTCGTCGCGCTTTATGTGCTGCGTAACCTCGGTACGGCGGTCCTCGTCGGCTTTGGCCTCAGCCGCCTCGCGCCGAACTTCGGCGGCCGTCGTGACGATGTGAACGGACTGAAGCTCGCGGTCCTCGCCGGGACGCCGATCTGGATCGCTGGCCTGATTGTGGTGCTGCTGGGCTGGCTCGTGCCGACGCTTGGCAATTTGCTACAGATCATCCTGCTGCTCGGTTTCGCATTCGCCGGCTATATCTTCTACCTCGGCGCCAACCCGATGCTGGGCGTGACCAAGGAGCAGGCGCCGATCGTCGCCGGGATCGGCACGATCGCGTGGCTCGTGCTCTATTATCTGATCGCCGAAATCGTGGCCCGCATCTTCCTGGGCTATGGCGGTTTCGGGATGATGATCTGACACGGCATCTTTGTCGCGATGAATGGGCTGCGGGGCATTGCTCCGCGGCCCTTTTCTTTTGCGCTCGTGCCGCTGTCCCGGTTCCCAGCAGGGCCACCTGCCCCTAGATAGCCGCCGTGGCACGCTTTTCAGGACGTTCGAACGATTGGGGATTTCCCCGCTGGCGCAGCTATGGCGGCGAGCGGCAGGCGCAGCAGGTGCGCCTGTGCGACCGTGACGGCTGCACCAATCCCGGCGATCGGCCCGCGCCCAAATCGCCGAACAGCCCGGAGCGCTGGCATTTCTGCGAGGCGCATGCAGCCGAATACAATCGCAACTGGAATTATTTCGAGGGGCTGACCGCCGAAGCCGCCGCCGCGCGCGAGCAGGAGGAGCGCGGCGAAGCGTCGGCTTATGCCGAAGCCAAACATTATGGCTGGGGCGGTCCCGGCGACGGCAGCCGCAGCCGCGACGAGATGCGCGCGCTGGACGTGCTCGGGCTCGATCAGGACGACAATTTCGACGCGGTCCGGCTGGCCTATCGCAAGCTCGCCAAGGCCAATCACCCGGACACCAATCCCGACGACAAGGAAGCCGCCGCCCGCTTCCAGGCCATCCAGGCCGCCTATGAAGTCCTGCGCCGCTATGACGAGCGCAAGAACGGCGTCACCCGGTAAACATGCAGCCGGACGTCAGTCCGTGAACATGAATGTCCCGGTCACATGCGCGATCGGATCGTCCGCATCGCCGTCATGGGCAATGCCGCGCACGAAGGCGACGCTGCGCCGGATCGCATAGCATTCGCCGCGCCCGATCAGCGTCCGCCCCGGCGTCGCCGGCCGCAGATAATCGACCCTGAGGTCCAATGTCGCCTGGTGCCGGAACGTGTTCAGCCGCACCCAGATCGCGACGCTGGTCGCCATGTCCATCAGGCTGACGATCGGCCCGGAAGCGATCACGCCCGTCTCGGGCATGCCGATCAATTTGTCGTCATAGGGCAGGCTGAGCTCCGCCCAATCCTCGCCATGATCGAGATAGCCGATGCCCAGCGCGCCGCCATGACCGACCTGGCGGATATAGGTCATGAACAGCTTCGGATCGAAGCCCGATACCGCCGCGTTCATGCCAGCCGCGCCGCCGTCTCGCGGATCAGGGCGATCATGTTGGGAATGCCCTGGGTGCGGTTGGAACTGAGCTGGTTCTTCAGGTCGAACGGCGCCAGCGCCGCCTCGAAATCGGTCGCCTTGATCTCGCTCGGCGTGCGATCCTGCGCTGCGAGCAGCACCAGCGCGACGATCCCCTTGGTGATCGCGGCATTGCTGTCCGCCAGGAAGTGCAGCCGCCCGTCGGGCTGCGGCACCGGATAGAGCCAGACCGACGCCGAACAGCCGCGCACCAGCGTCGCGTCCGTCTGCAGCGCCGCCGGCATCGGCTCCAGCGCTCGGCCGAGGTCGATCAGCAACCGGTAACGGTCGTCCGCATCGAGCAATTCGTAATCGGCATAGACGTCGTCGAGGGAATTCATCTCAGGCGCGTTAGCACGGATCGCGCGGCCGGGAAGGCGCTATCATTCCGCCCCGTCGGCGATCGCCTCGAGCCGGCGAACGCGCTCCTTCAGATCGGCCAGCTCGATCCGCGCGGCGGGGGAGGGGGCGGACGGGGCCGGCGCATGCTCGGCGCTCAGCTGCGCCCGCTTCAGCTCCAGCCAGCCCTGCCAGCCGCGCAGGAAGGCGGCGATGGCGATCAATAGGCCGGCGAGGCATGCCGCCAGCACGATCAGCATAGTCTGGTCGCTCATCGCCTCAGCCTTCCTTACCGGTCCCGAAGCCGCTCGATTTCATGCTCGAGGCTGTGATTCTTGTCCGTCGCGATCCGCTCCAGCACCTGGACGCGCTCGCGCAGCGTCCGGACCTCGTCGATGATGATCTCCTTGTCCGGGTCGCTGATCACGCGCGGCCGCTTATATTTGAAATAGGATTGCAGCGTGCCCCCGACCGAGCCGATCAGCACGACAAGCACGATCATCGTCCAAAGATTGATTGCCATTCCCGTCGTCCCCTGATCCTGCCCTTAGCGGTCCCGAAGCCGCTCGATCTCATGCTCGAGGCTGTGATTCTTCTCGGTCGCGATCCGCTCAAGCACCGCGACGCGGTCCTTCAGCGCCTTCATCTGCTCGCGCATCTGCTCGACCTCGGCATCGTCGCGGCCGCCGTCCTTGATCTCATTGCCCCACATATCCTTGCGGATGCCCATCCGGGCCTTCAGCAGACCGGCGATCGAGACGATCAGCACGATCCCGAGCACCATCCATGTCACGCTCCAGCTCATCGTCGGCTATCCCTCTTGCAAATCAGTCGTTCAGTTCAGCGGCTTGTCGAGCCGCGGGGTCTCGCGTTCCGGGCGGTCGCGGAGCGCCTCGATCTGGTCGGACACTTCCATCCCCTTGTCGGTGATGATCCGCTCCAACACCCGCACGCGCTGCTCCAGCCGTTCGGTATGCGCCGCATATTGCGCCGCTTTCTCCGCCGTCTGGGCGCTGGTCAGCTCCAGCTTCTTTTCCTCATGCTTCAGCTTGCGCTTGTGCATTTCGGACCAGATGCCGCCGATCACCGGGATGCCCACGACGATCATGAAAAAGAGGATTGCGGTCCAGTTCACGTCCATCTTCCCGTTCCTTAATTCTTCGGCAGCCGAAGCGCCTCGATCTCCTGGCCCAGGCGGTGGCTGTCGTCGGTGACGATCCGCTCCACATTGGCCAGCCGGTCCTTGACCGAGCCAAGCTCGGCGCGGAGCTGCGCATTCTCCTGGCTGACCAGTTTCACGCGCTCGATCAGCTCGTCATTCTTCTGCGGATAGATGGCTTTCCCCCAGCTGCTCTCCAGCGGGTAGCCATTCTTGATCCGAAGCCAGGTTGTCAGCACCCAGCCGCCGATGCCGAGCACCGCCATGATCGCGACGAAGGGCAAAATGGTCTGGATCATGGAGAGCTTATTCGGGTCCATTGTTCGTCACTTCCGGCTCAACTGGGTTGAAGTTCGTCGATCTCGCGCGCGATCCGCTGCGCGGGGTCGGTGGCGATCCGCTCGAGCACGCGCAACCGCTCTTCCTGCTTCGCAACCTGCTCGCGCAATTGCTCATTCTCGGCCCGCAGCTTCGCCGCGTTTTCAGGGTCGCCATGCTGGTGGCTCAATTCCGCCATCCGGGTCCGGGCGCGGCCGCGCGCCATCAGCAGCTGCAGGATGACTGTCGCGCTGATTGCCACGACCATGATCACGACTACGGCCAGGGTCTTGTCCATCTCATCCGCTCCTAGCGCAGTTTCTCGATTTCACGGGCGGTGCGCTCGGCCGGATCGGTGGCGATGCGTTCCAGCACCGCGATCCGCTCCTCCAGCCGCGACACCTGGCCGTGCAATTTCTCATTCTCGCCGCTCAGCAGGGCGATCTGCCGGGCGTCGTCCGGTGATCCCTTGTGCGACACGCCGGACCATTCATTCTCGACCGGATAGCCGTGACGCGCACGGATCCAGTTGTTGATGAGCCAGCCGGCGGTGCTGATCAGCACCAGGGCGACGACGAAGGTGGGGCCTCCCCAGTCCATCTCCTTATCTCTCCTTGCGTCAACGCAGCCGGTCGATCTCGCGCGCCAGGCGCTTGTCGGGGCTGGTCAGGTAGGTTTCGGCCGCGGCAAGGCGGCGATCGAGGTCGCGGAAGCGGGCGCGGATCGAGCGGGCGGAAGCATGCGGGTTGCGCCGCACCTTCTTCCAGAACTCCTTCTCCTCGATGTCCTGCCGCTCCATCCGGCGCTCATATTCTTCCGGCCGGGTGCCGGCCGAACCGGCGGCGACATAATAAGCGACGATCGAGAGCGGCCCGAGCACCGCCATGCTACCGAGCGCGATCAGTCGCACCCAGGTCACGTCGATGCCGAAATGCTCGGCCATCCCCGCGCACACGCCCTTGATCTTGGCGTTGCGCTTGTCGAGGTAGAAGCGGGTGTTGGGGCCGCCCATCATGCCCGCTCCTGCTTGGCCAGGTTCGTCCGGCTCTTGCGGCCACGCAGGGCCTTCAGCTCGCTCTCGAGATCGGCCAGTTCCGAACGCTCGTCGCTCAGCGCCGGGCGGCGATCGTCGCCGGCAAGCGGGTTCCAGTTCGGATTCTCGTCGGCCAGGATGCGCTCGAGCGTGCGCATCCGGTCGTCGAGCCGGCGGGCCAGATCATAGAGATCGTCCAGCATCGTCTCGTCTTCGGTGGTCAGCGACGTCTTCGTCTTCCACTTGGTGACGTAGTGGAGGATCAGCCACGGGAATGCGATGAACAGGATCGGGATGATGATGATGGGAATCCACTCGCCGTCCATGACCCTTAGCTCCCCTTCGCTTCGTCAGATCCGGTCTGGTTCGACCGCTTCGCCAGCGACGCCTTCAGCGCCTCCAGTTCGGCATCGACCTTGTCGGCGCTGCGCAGCTCGGCGATTTCCTCGTCCAGGCTCTTGGGGCCCGCGCCCAGCGCCAGCGCGTCTGCTTCGCCTTCGGCCAGATCGGCGTGGCGCTCCAGCACGTCGAAGCGGCTGAACGCTTCCTGCGTCTTCGGGCCGGCATACATTTCGCGCATGCGGACGCGGTTGTGGGCGTTCTCCATGCGGGTCATGATCGCGCTCTGGCGGGTGCGGGCCTCGCGCAGCTTGTTCTGCAACTTCGCGATGTCCGCCTCCGACGCCTTCAGCGCGTCGTCCAGCACGTCGATCTCGACCTGCAGCTCGGCCGCCATGTCGGCCGCCTTCTGCTTCTCGTAGAGCGCGGCCTTGGCCAGATCCTCGCGGTCCTTGCTCAGCGCCAGCTCGGCCTTCTCGACCCAGCTGTCCTGCATCCGCTCCAGCTTGGCGATGTGGCGGCGCATTTCCTTCTGGTCGGCGATGGTGCGCGCGGCGGAGGCGCGAACCTCGACCAGAGTCTCCTCCATCTCCATGATGATCATGCGGATCATCTTCGCCGGGTCTTCCGCCTTATCGAGCAGGTCGGTGACGTTGGCGGCGATGATGTCGCGGGTCCGCGAAAAAATGCTCATGAACAACGGTTCCTTCAAAATATCGAACATCCCATTGGCACGTCCGGCATCCACGCGCTGACCGCGGCCGGGGGCCGCCGCCTTCGCGTCATCCGCGCCAGCATCGAACGGCATCAAAGCCGCCGCAATGCTGATCTTGGCGCCGCGCGTCTCAGGCATGATGGCCTTCGACCGCGACCGGTGCGCCACCGGCATAGACCAAAGTCGGCGCGGCAACGACCAGGATCATCCCGATCGTGGCGAAGATGCGCGCGAAAGCGGACATGATGTTCGAACTCCTTCTTCTCCGCCCCGACCACCGGGGCTTGCCCGGAACTTTGCAACCGCCGTGCCAGCAGGCGGGAATGGCGGAAAACTGCGGAATCTTGTGATTTCGTCCACGTCACAATTCGAAAAATCTTGCCAACTCTCGGTAAAATGCGCCAAGTCGCGGGAATGGATCGCACGACGCATCTGGTGGGTCAGGCCAGTTCATTCCTGGATGCGGTAGAGCGCGCCAGCCGCGCCGCGCCGCTCGACCGGCCGGTGCTGGTGATCGGCGAACGCGGCACCGGCAAGGAGCTGATCGCCGAGCGTCTGCACCATCTGTCCAACCGCTGGGACGGCCCGTTGATCGTGCTGAACTGCGCGGCTCTGCCCGAGACGCTGATCGAGGCGGAATTGTTCGGCCACGAGGCCGGCGCCTTCACCGGCGCGACGAAAGCCCGCGCCGGCCGGTTCGAGGAGGCCGACGGCGGCACGCTCTTCCTCGACGAACTCGCCACCCTCTCCAAGCCCGCCCAGGACCGGCTGCTGCGCGCGATCGAATATGGCGAGGTCACCCGCATCGGCGCCTCGCGTCCGGTCCGCGTCGACGTCCGCATCGTCGCCGCGACCAACGAGCATCTGCCGGCTTTGGTCGAGCAGCACCGCTTCCGCGCCGATCTGCTCGACCGCCTCTCGTTCGAGGTCGTCACCCTGCCGCCGCTCCGCCATCGGGAGAGCGACATATCCATCCTCGCCGACCATTTCGGCCGCCGCATGGCGCTTGAGCTGGAATGGGATCAGTGGCCCGGCTTCAGCCGTGCCGCGCAGGAGAAGCTGGTCGATTACCAATGGCCCGGCAACGTCCGCGAATTGCGCAACGTGGTCGAGCGCGCCGTCTATCGCTGGGCCGTCGCCGACGCGCCGATCGACGACATTCAGTTCGATCCCTTCGCCTCTCCCTGGGTTCCCCAGGGCCAGGCGCCCCAACTCACTCCCCTGCCGCCGGCGGGAGCGGCAGCGCGGCAGGCGCGGGGAGGGCCCGAAGGAGACGCAAACGCCGTCGTCGTGCAGGCCCCGCAATATGACCCGGTCAGCTGCGCCGACTTCCGCCTCGCCATCGCCGAATATGAAAAGGCTATCCTCGCCGCGGCGCTGGAGAAATGCCGCTGGAACCAGCGGGCCGCCGCCAAGGAATTGAAGCTCAGCTACGACCAGCTCCGCCACGCCATGCGCCGCCACGAGATGCAGTGAAGGCGGTCCGGGAAGGACCTCCTGGCCGTTCGATGATCCGCTCGCGTCTCACCTTGTAATGTCACGAGGGTCGAGCGCCTCGATCTTGAACATGGATCAATCAATTCTTGTTCCACCGCTCGCGCAGCTCGGTGGAGCGCGCCCGCGGGTGCGGTTGCCCAATGCGCCCGAAGCAAACGGACAAGCGGGCCCCCCACGGAAACTGGTGCTCCGCGATGATGCGGCGCTTCTAGATTGCTCCCCGGCCAGCCCGCGCCCCCGCAAATCAGAGCCCCCGCACGCTCGGCCCGGCCCCACCCGGACACAGCGCATCCAGCGCCCAGACCATCGCGTCCGCCCGGTCCGGCGATCGCCCCGGTCCCTGATAGCCCTCGTCATAGCTGAGCGCGCACAATTGCGCCTCCAGCCGCGCAAACACCCCCGCAAACTTCGCCCGCTTGGCCTCGAACAGGGCCGCCGCCACCGCCGCCCGCTCGGCTTTGCCCTTGTGCGCCCGCACCAGCCGCACCGGCACCGCCGCCCCGCCGGAGCGCAGCACCGACCGGATCATCTCCCCGCCATTGTTCGCCTCCGCCACGATCGACGCCGCGCCCCAGACCTCCGCCGCCGCCGCGACCTTGCGCGCCCACCCCTCCGGCGACAGCCCGCCCGCCGAGGCATCGGCCAGGACATAGGCGACCCCGTCCACGCCCAGCCCGCACACGACGATCCCGCACTCATCCCCCAACGCCGTCGCCGGCGGATCCACCCCGACGACAATGCGCGCAAACAGCCCCTCTCCTTCAGGCGAGGGGCAGGCCGCATCGCGGCCGGGGAGGGGGCGGAACACGCGCGGATCCCGCTTCAGATAAGGCAGCACCTCCGCCACCGCCGCCGCGGGCAACGCCGCCGGCCACCCCCGCATCCCCTCGATCCCCGCCCGAGTCCAAAGCGCCCCGCTCACCTCCTCCAGATATTCCCCGCCCAATTCCTGCCGCGCCAGCAAGGCGGTCAGCCGCCCCTTTTGCTTCTCCACCCAGCCTTCCGGCAGATGCGGATTGCGTCCCGAAGCCCCGCGCGTCACCGCCACATCCGTCTCGCCGAGCAGCCGCCGAAGCGCCTCCACCCGCCGCGGCGTCGTCGTCACCAAGGCGCGCGGCGCAGCCCCGCGCCGCAGCCCAAGCTGCAGATTGTCCCACGTCTCCTGCGGGTGCCGCCACTTGGCCAGCTCGTCGCACCAGGCATAATCATGCTCCGGCCCGCGCAGGCCATCGGGATGCGACCCCGAATATAAAAACGCCTCCGCCCCGCTCGCGAACAGGATCCGCCGACGCGCGAATGACCACTCCACCACCTCGTCCCGCCCCGCCACCGCGAGGATCCCCGAAGCCCCCTCCACCATCACCCGCCGCGCCTCATCCAGCGAAGCCGCGACAAGCGCGATCCGCACCTTCGATTGCCCCTCTCCCTGCAAGGGATGCACAGGTGAGCCGTGCCCGACACGGCTCAGCCCTGTCCGGGGGACAGGGCGACCTGTGCATGGAGGGGCCCACTGCGCAGCAGTGGGAGGGTGAGGGTCGTTCCTTATCTTACATCCTCTCCCCTTCAG
>JAFAEG010000131.1 GCA_023424095.1 Pseudomonadota bacterium
CGGCGCGGCAAACAACTCCACCGCCACTGAAATTGTCCCCCCCCCGGCTAATCTCGCCGCGGGCGCGCCCGCGCGGGCCGCACCTGCGCCCGGCGCCGCCCCCGCCGCGACCGGCCCGGTCGATCAGGCCTTCGTCCAGGGCCATTGGGCCCCGACCCCGGCCTGCGGCGAGACGATTACGTTCGAGGCGGACGGCACCGCGCGGGTCAGCGATGATCCCCGTCCCGGCCGCTGGGCGCTCTCAGGCGAAACGCTGACGGTCACCCCGCCGGACGGCCAGCCGCAACCGACCCAGGTTGCCCGTGCCGGCGACAATCTGGTCGCCACCCAGAACGGGCAGACGATGACGATGACGCGTTGCGACGCGCCGGCGGCCCCGGCAACCAAGGGCTGAAGACGAATGGGCGCTGGGCCTACGCCCGGCGCCCATGTTTTTTGGGGGAATTCAGCGCATCCGGGCGCGAAGCGGCAGCGCCAGTTCGGCCAGGTTCAGACGGCGCGCCTCACGCTCATAATGGTCGGCAAGCTGGGTAAGCTGAACGCTAGTCCATTCGTCCGGCGCCGTCGCCGCGCCATGTCGCGCGCGGGCGGCGTTCAGATGCAGCAAGCGGCTTTCGTCCATCGCACACCTATGTGCTTGGGGCGTCCGGCGCCTGAAGCCGGACGCCCCCACTGCCGTCCACGCGGCCGGAATGGCCGCAACATCAAAACGCGATTGATCCAAATCAGTTCCGCTGGCGGTTTGTTCCTTGCGCAGCCGGAACGAGAGGGTCATCCTCCGCGCCGCCGTCCGCGAGTCGGCTCAAGGGGATATGGAACCATGCAAGCGAAGACTGCACTTCTCGCCATGACGGCGATTGCTCTTCTTGCCGGCTGCAACCGTGGCGCCGCCAACAACAGCGCCAAGGCCACGAACAGCACGAATGCCACGGCCGCAGCGCCGGCGGCGCCCGCCGCCCCTGCTCCGGCCGCGACCGCCGCTGCGGGTCAGCCTGTTGACGCAGCTTTCCTGACCGCCAATTCCTGGGCCCCGGCGGGGATGTGCGAGGACGCGCTCACCTTCAACGCGGATGGCACGATCGCCGCCGGCGACGACACCGGCAACTGGCAGCTGGCCGGCAGCAATCTGACGCTGACGAAGGAAGGCGAAACGCCTGAAACCTGGACGGTGTCGCGCAACGGCAACAATCTGACGATGGCGATGGGCGCCAACACGATGACCGTGGGCGCCTGCCCGGCCGGTTAAATCGAGAAACTGGTCCCGCAGCCGCAGCCTGACGCGGCATTGGGATTGGTAACCTGGAAAGCGGCGCCGCCGAGCGACTCCACGAAGTCGACGGTTGCGCCGCGGACCAGATCCAGCGACACTTCGTCCACGACCAGGATCACGCCGTCCGTCTCGGCGCTCACATCGCCATCCTCCGGTCCGTCGGCGAGTTCGAACCTGTATTGGAAACCGGCGCAGCCGCCGCCGTCCACCGCGAGCCGCAGGATGGCGGCCTTGCCCTGCCGCTCGGCGATCTTCGCCACGCGCGCCGCGGCAGCGGGACTCAGCGCGATTTCAGTTGCGGTGTCGGTTTCGGCCATGACGCTGAGATAGGCGGCGCACCGCCCCGCCACAACCGCGCTCAGCCGCGGGAGCGATAACCGCAGATGATGCCGAACAGGAAGCTCATGAACAGGCCGAGCTTCACCGATCCGCCGGGATCGTTCCAGCCGACCAGTTCGTGACCGAAGCCGAAGAGGGCGATGAACATTGCCAGAGCAAGACCGGTCATGAGCGCGACTCCTTGAGCGCCAATGCCGGAAGCGTCGCAGCCCGCGGTAAAGAGCCGGTAAATGCCTTGTGCCCCTGCCAAACCCGCCATATGCGCGAGCGCATCCCGGGAGCCCAAGACATGAAGTACCGCATCCTCGTCACGCTGAAGCCCGGCGTGCTCGACCCGCAAGGCAAGGCGATCCACCACGCATTGGAAGGGCTCGGCTTCGACGGCGTCGGCGATGTCCGCGCCGGCAAATTGATCGAGCTCGAAGTCGCCGACAGCGTCGGCCAGGCCGAGATCGAGGAGATGTGCCGCAAATTGCTCGCCAACACGGTGATCGAGAATTTCCGCATCGAAGCGGCGGAACCGGCGCGGGCCTGAACCATGCAGAGCGCCGTCATCGTCTTCCCCGGCTCCAATTGCGACCGCGACCTCGCGACCGCGATCGAACTGGTCACCGGCCGCGCCCCGGTCATGGTCTGGCATCGCGAGAGCGAATTGCCCGACAATATCGGCCTGATCGCCGTCCCGGGCGGCTTTTCCTATGGCGACTATCTGCGCTCCGGCGCGATCGCCGCGCGCTCGCCGGTGATGCAGGCGGTGAAGGCCGCGGCCGAGCGGGGCGTGCCGGTGATCGGCATCTGCAACGGCTTCCAGATCCTGACCGAGACCGGACTGCTGCCCGGCGCACTGATGCGCAATGCCGGCATCCGCTTCGTCGGGCGCGACGTCGCGCTCACGGTCGAGAACAGCCAGTCCATCTTCACCTCCCGCTACGAAGCGGGTGAGCGCGTCACCTTCCCGGTCGCGCACCATGACGGCAATTACACCGCCGACACGGAGACGCTCGACCGGCTGGAAGGCGAAGGCCGCGTCGCCTTCCGCTATGCCGAAGGGGTGAACGGCTCGGCCCGCGACATCGCCGGGATCGTCAACGCGGCCGGCAATGTGCTCGGCATGATGCCGCATCCCGAACGCGCGGTGGAAGCCGCCCACGGCCGCACCGACGGCCGGCGGCTGTTCGAAGGCCTGCTTGAGGCTGTGGCTTAGGAAGCAGGCCGCCACCGTCATTCCAGCTTTCGCTGGGATGACGAAATCGGGTTAAGCCGCCTTCAGCGGGACCACGTTCGACTTCGTGGTTTCGTGCGCGGTGATCCATTGCTCGACCACCGGAGCGATCTTCTCGCGCCACTTGCTGCCGTTGAAGATGCCGTAATGGCCGACGCCCTTGGCCATGTAATAGCGCTTGTGCTCCTTCGGCAGGTTCGTCGCGATGGTCAGCGCCGCCTTGGTCTGGCCAAGGCCTGAAATGTCGTCTCGCTCGCCCTCGATCGCCAGCAGGCCGATGTCGGTGATCGCCGCCGGATCGACCTTGCGGCCGCGATGGGTCATCTCGCCCTTCGGCAGCAGGTGGCGCTGGAACACCACGTCGATCGTCTGCAGGTAGAATTCCTCGGTCATGTCGCAGACCGAGCGATATTCCTCGTAGAATTTCATCGTCGAATCGGCGCTCTCGCCATCGCCCTCGACCAGATGGCGGAACATGCCCCAATGGCTGACCAGATGGTTGCCGAGGTTCATCGCCATGAAGCCCGCCAGCTGCAGGAAGCCCGGATAGACCTTCCGGCCGGCGCCCGGATAGAGATAGGGCACGGTCGCGATCACGTTGCGCTGGAACCATTCGAACGGCCGCTGGGTAGCGACGGTGTTCACCTCGGTCGGCGCCTCGCGCGTATCGACCGGGCCGCCCATCATGGTGAGCGTCTTCGGCCGCGCCGGATGCTTGTCGGTGCTCATCACGCAGGCCGCGGCGAGCGCCGGCACCGACGGCTGGCAGACCGCCAGTACGTGCGCACGCTTTTCGCCCGGCTGGCTGCCGATATGGTCGAGAAACTCGATCAGATAATCGACATAATCCTCGAGATCGAAACGGCCGTCCTCAAGCGGCACGCACTTCGCGTCGCGCCAATCGGTGATGTAGACGTCGTGGCTCGGCAGCATCCGTTCGACGGTGCCGCGCAGCAGGGTCGCATAGTGACCCGACATCGGCGCGACGATCAGCAGCTTGGTGCCGCCGGTCACGCCCTCGCGCTTGAAGCGCTTCAGCTGGCCGAACGGGCGGCGAAGCACGATTTCCTCGGTCACCGCGACCTCGCGGCCGTCGACCGTCGTCGTGGGAAGGCCGAATTCCGGCTTGCCGCGCGGCGCCGAAGCGTGCGCGAACACCTGCAGAGCGGAGGCCATGATCGGCCCCATGTGCGAATAAGCGAAGGGATTGACCGGGTTGTTGAGCCAGCCCGCGCCGATATTGGCCATTGTGCTCGCGCCCGTCAGGAGCGAGCGTTGCATTTCATAAGCGTCGTAGAGCAAGTCGGTCTCCGCCCCCGGATCATCGTGTTGCCAAGGAAGATAGCGACGCGTCCGGATGAGTTCCATCTTAAAACGGTTCCCGGGCGCAAAGGGTTGCCGCCATTGAGCGGGCTGGCCGGCGCTGCTAGGCGGTCGCCATGGCGCGGCGGGCGAAACGGGGACAGAGCGGCGCGGCCGCGGACGGCGAGGCAGCGCCCGGCAAATTCGCGAATCTGCGCATCCTGTGGCGCTTCGTCTCCCGGTACCGGGGCCATGTCGCCGGCGCCCTGCTGGTGCTGCTGGTCACCGCCGCGGCAACGCTCGCCATCCCCAGCGCGCTGCGGCTGATCATCGATCGCGGCTTCCTGGGCCAGAGCGGCGATATCGGCCGCTGGTTCTCCTATCTGCTCGTCATCGTGCTGGTGCTGGCGCTGGCCAGCGGCATCCGGACCTATTTCGTCTGGTGGCTGGGCGAGCGGGTGGTCGCGGACGTACGCGCCGGGGTGCAGCGCAACCTGCTGCGGCTGGAACCCGCCTTTTTCGAAGAGAACCGGCCGTCGGAAATCGCCT
Source organism: Pseudomonadota bacterium (assembly GCA_023424095.1). Taxonomy (GTDB): domain Bacteria; phylum Pseudomonadota; class Alphaproteobacteria; order Sphingomonadales; family Sphingomonadaceae; genus Allosphingosinicella. The sequence goes on from JAFAEG010000131.1 coordinate 4,683, forward strand.
CGCGCCTAACCGCCGACACGACGATCATCAACAATGTGATCGGCAACACGATCACCAGCGCGCTGCGCAATTCGCTGATCGCACTCGGCGGCACCATCTATCTGTTCGCGCTCGCGCCGACGCTGACCGCGACCCTGTTCATCGGCATCCCGATCATCCTCGCGCCGATCGTCTTCCTCGGCCGCCGCGTGCGTTCGGTCGCCCGCCGCAGCCAGGACCGCGTCGCCGAAATGGGCTCGATGGTCGACGAGACATTGGGCGCGATGCGCACCGTGCAAAGCTATAATCAGGAAGCGCGCGAGGCGGACCGGTTCGGCGTCGCGGTCGAGGCCGCCTTCCTCACCGCGCGGCAGCGGATCACCACCCGCGCGATCATGACCACGTTGGTCATCGGCCTGATCTTCGGCGCGATCGCCATCGTGATGTGGCGCGGCGCGCTGGACGTGCAGGCCGGGCGGCTGAGCGAAGGCTCGATCGCCGCTTTCCTGATCAGCGGCGCACTGGTCGCCTCCTCATTGGGCTCGCTGACCGAAGTCTATGGCGCGCTGCTGCAGGGCGCGGGCGCTGCCGGCCGGCTGAACGAATTGCTGTCGCAGCAGCCGCGGATCAGCGCGCCGGCCCAACCGCGCGCGCTGCCCGAGCCGCCGCTCGGCACGCTCGACTTCGACAATGTCGGCTTTCGCTATCCGGCCCGCCCGGAAGCGGCGGCGCTCGAAGGGTTCAACTTGTCGGTCAAAGCCGGTGAGACGGTAGCGCTGGTCGGGCCCTCCGGCGCGGGCAAGTCGACCATCTTCCAGCTCGCCCAGCGTTTCTACGATCCGCAGGCGGGCGCGGTTCGCCTCGATGGTGTCGATCTGCGTGAGGCCGATCCGGCCGCCCTGCGCGCCCGCATTGCTTTGGTGCCGCAGGAGACGATGATCTTCGCCGCCTCCGCCCGCGACAATCTGCGCTACGGCGATTGGAAAGCCGATGACGACCGGCTGTGGGCCGCCGCCGAAGCGGCCAATGCCGCCGACTTCCTGCGCGATCTGCCCGACGGGCTGGACACGTTCGTCGGCGAAGGCGGCGCGCGCCTCTCGGGCGGCCAGCGCCAGCGCCTGGCGATCGCCCGCGCCCTGCTGCGCGACGCGCCTCTGCTGCTGCTCGACGAAGCCACCTCCGCGCTCGACGCGGAGAGCGAACGGCTGGTGCAGCAGAGCCTCGAGCGGCTGTTCGAGACCCGCACCACGCTCGTCATCGCCCACCGCCTTGCCACCATCCGCGCCGCCGACCGGATCATCGTGATGGATGAAGGCCGGATCGTCGAGGAAGGCTCGCATGACGATCTGAGCGGCCGCGGCGGCCTCTACGCCCGCCTCGCGCGGTTGCAATTCGAAGGATTGGCGGCCTAGCCATGAGCGGGCGACGCACATCACGGATCGTGATGTGGTCGATCATCTTCACGCCTGGCACTTTCCTGCTGGCGGGAGGCACGGCGGCAATGATCGGCAATGGTCCCAATCAGGGTTTCGAAGTCGGTGCTTGGCTGGCGGCGCTCGGCTGCATCCTGCTCGGCATCGCTTTGCTGATCCTCGCCAGCGTCCGCGCACGACGACCGGGCGCGGCCGCTGACAGCCCAACAACTGAGCCATGACGGCGCTCGTCTATCTCGGCGCGGCGCTGGCGGAGATTGCCGGCTGCTTCGCCTTCTGGGCCTGGCTGCAGCTCGACAAGTCGATCTGGTGGCTGGTGCCGGGCATCGCGGCACTGGCGCTGTTCGCTTATTTGCTGACGCTCGTGGAGACCGAGCATGCCGGCCGGGCCTTCGCGGCCTATGGCGGCGTCTATATCGCCGCCTCGCTCGGCTGGCTGTGGCTGATGGAGGGGGCGAGGCCGGACCGCTGGGATCTGATCGGCGGCGCGGTCTGTCTCATCGGCGCGGCGATCATCCTGCTCGGCCCACGCGGCAGCTGACTCGCAAAAAGAAAGGGCCCGGCGTTGCCGCCAGGCCCTCCCTTTGCGTCAGTCCGGGTCGGACTATTCGCGGCTGCCCATGAACTGGAGCAGGAACTGGAACATGTTCACGAAGTCCAGATAGAGGTTCAGCGCACCCATGATCGCCGCCTTGCCGATGAAGTCGGTGCCGCGAACCTGGTAGTAGAAGCTCTTGATCTGCTGCGTGTCGTAGGCGGTGAGGCCCGCGAAAATCAGCACGCCGATCGCGCTGATCGCGTACATCAGGGCCGAAGACTGCAGGAACAGGTTCAGCACCATCGCCACCAGCAGGCCGATCACGCCCATGATCAGGAACGTGCCCATGCCGGACAGGTCCTTCTTGGTCGTGTAGCCGTAGAGGCTCAGGCCGGCGAAAGCCGCCGCGGTCGCGAAGAAGGTCGTCGCGATCGAACCGCCGGTGAAGACCAGGAAGATGGTCGACATCGACAGGCCCATCACCACCGCGAAGGCCCAGTAGAGCGCCTGCGCCGCGCCGGTCGACAGCTTGTTGATGCCGAAGCTCATCACCAGGATGAAGGCCAGCGGCGAGAACATGATGACGTACTTCAGGATGCCCGGACCGAACATGATCTGCTGCGCCATGCCGCTCTGCGCGAACAGCAAGGCGACGATGCCCGTGAGCAGCACGCCCGAAGTCATGTAATTATAGACCGAAAGCATGTGCTTCCGAAGGCCAGCATCGAAGCCGGCAACGTCGCGGCCGGCAACGTCGCGGCCGGCGGCGTCCGGATACAGACGCTGCGGCTGGTCGTAACGAGTGTCGTACCGTTCAGACATCTTCTCAAATCTCCTTTGGGCGGCCAGATGCCGTCCAGCCGCCAATATCGTTGAGACGGGCCCCAACTTCAAGCGAAACCGGGACCTTCCCCTACGGCAGCCGAGGGTCGCGCCCGGGCTTAACCCTCTAACCACGTGATCCGCCGCTATTTCCAGCTTAGGGGGAGACATGCACCGCTTGTTCGCCGCGATCCGCCCGCCGGCCGGGATTCGGGACTTTCTCGCCGATCTGATGGGCGGCGTCTCCGCCGCGCGCTGGCAGGACGATGACCAATTGCACCTCACTTTGCGCTTCATCGGTGAGGTCGACCGTCACGCGGCGCGGGATGTCCACGCCGCTCTGGGCGGGATCCATCAGACGCCGTTCGAGCTCACGATCAGCGGGCTCGGCATGTTCGACAAACGCGGCGTGCCGCACACCATCTGGGCGGGCGTCGCGCCGCACGATCCGGTCAAATTGCTGCACAACAAGGTCGACCAGGCCGTCGCCCGCATTGGCATCCCGCCTGACGAGCGCGCCTTCCACCCGCACATCACCCTCGCCCGGCTGAACCGCGGCGCCGGCCCGGTGCACGACTTCCTCTCCCGCTCGAGCGGCGTGCAGAGCCAGTCATTCCGCGTCGATGCATTCGGCCTGTTCGAAAGCCAGCTGACCCCGGATGGCGCGGTTTACACCGAAATCGAGCGCTACCCGCTGGCCTGATCCCGCCCTGCGCTTTCCCGCCGCCAGGCGATGAAGGAATAGAGGATCGGCACCCCGGCCGCGATCACGATCACCGCGAGCGTCACCCCGGCGAGCACCTCCGGCGCCAGCCGCAACAAAGCGGCGATGATCAGGCCAAGCCCGCCCAGCACCATCAGCCGGCCGCACAGCCGGTGCGTCTTGATCCACACCTCCTCACTGGCGAGCGTCCAGGGCGTGCGCACCCCGATCAGATACATGCTGCGCGATTTGCCGAGCTGGTTGCCGATCAGTACCAGCATGATGCCGATCGCCCCCACCATCAGCGGCGGCACCGGAATGCCCCAGCCGAAGGCGGCCGACAGCATTGCCAGCTCGATCGCCGCCGCGACGATCAGCAAGGCGATCCAGCCCCACAGATAGAGGCCCTGGCTGCGCGCCAGCCCCTCCTTGCGCGGCTCGATCGCGGGCAGGAAATGAAAGAGCAACGAGATCGCGGCGACCATGGCCGGCGGCGTCAGCAGCGCCACCCACTTGCCCGCGAAACCGTCGGGTTCGCCGCTCAGCCCCCAATGGATCGGCAGCTGCATCTCGGCGGGCAGCAAAGTCCCGGCGACGATGCTCGCCGCGGCCAGGGTCAAGGTTGCCAGCAGCGCCGCATAGCCCACCACGCGCTTCGTCATGCCGTCTCTCCCTTCCCCGCCTTTTGCGTGCCGAAATTGCCCATGAAGCCCATCAGCACTTCCTCGAGCACGCTCATGTTGATCGAATAATAGATGGTCGTGCCTTGCTGGTCGGCCTGGATCAGCCCCGCTTCCTTCAGCTTGGCGAAATGGCCCGACATGGTCGGCTTCGACACATCGAAGGCTTCAGCCAGCTCGCCGGCCGATTTCGAACCCGCCTTGAGCAACTCCAGGATCTGGCGCCGCGTCGGATGCGCCAGCGCCTCGAACACCTTGTTCATCGCCGCACGAACCCGGCGATCGCCTCGGCAACACCATCCGCGAGCGGAAGATTCGGGTTCGAATAAGTGGCGAGGTTCGCCGCCCGGTCGTCGCTGGCGACTTGCTTCAGCACATGATTGACGCCCGGCAAGATCACCAGCCGCGCCGCCGGATTGGCCGCGGCGAGCGCGCGCGCATCGGCATCGGCGACCTGGATGTCGCGCGCGCCGTGCAGGATCAGCACCGGCTTTTCGTAACCGCGCAGCATCGCCGCCGGATCATGCGAGAGCAGGTCCATCAGATAAGGCTGAACCTGCGGCCCGAAGAGCGGGTGCAAGGCCGGGTGCAAGGTCGCGACATCGACCGGCTGGCGCGCTTCGATCCGGTCGATCGCCGCCAGCGCCTGATCGAGGATCGGCGCATTCGCAGGATTGGCGCGCAATTGCTCGCGCATCGCCTGGCCGAGCGGCCGGCCGGCCCCCGCGACCAGGATCAGGCCGCACACGCCTTCATCCGCGCGCGCCATCAACGCGACCAAAGCGCCTTCGCTGTGGCCGAGCAGCCAGACGCAGGATGCGCCGGTTCGTGCGCGCAGAGTCGAAACCCACGAGCGCATGTCCGACGCATAACCTGCAATTGTCGCCTGGCGGGGGTCGCCGGCGGCGGCGCTGCCGAACATGCCGCGCTTGTCCACGCGGATACTGGCGACGCCCTGCACCGCGAGCGCCTCGGCGAGCAGCCGGTAGGTGGCGGCGGAAACGCCCATCGGGTTGTTGCCGTCGCGGTCGGTCGGGCCGGAGCCGGGGATGATGACGACGAGCGGCGCACCCGCCTGCGCCGGGCTCAGCATCGTCCCGCGCAACGCCCCGTTCGGGCCCGGCGCCTCGACCTCGACGGACGTCGCCGCGCCCGGATCGGCAACGCTCAGCGCCAAGGCGGCCGCAGCCAGGAACATGCTCATCCGTCTCTCCTTCGTTATTTAGCTAAATAACAAAAGAAGGGTCGAAGATCAAGCGCCCGCTTCGGTGAGCAACCGATCGACAAGCGGCGCATAGCTCGGCCCGAACAGCCGCAAATGCACCAAAGCGGGGAACAATTGGTAGCAGCACCGCCGCTCCGGCCATCCCGATTCGAGCGGCCCATAGGCCTCCCAAAAGGCTTCGTCCGGTTCGCCGAACAGGCACAACATGGCGAGATCCACCTCGGCATCGCCATGATAGCAAGCGGGATCGATCAGCGCCGCCAGTGCGCCAGCGCGGACCAGGATGTTGCCCGCCCATAGATCGCCGTGCAGCAAGGCGGGGGCGGGCGCGACCGGCAGCCATTCGCCGAGCCGCGCCGCCAGCCGCTCCACCCGCTCGCGCCAGGGCCGGTCCAGCGTGCCGGCGGCCGCGACCAGTCGCTGTTCCCCCCAGAAGCCCGGCCAATCCCGGCGTTGCCGATTGTCGAGCCGCACCGAACCGAAGGCATAATCGCTCGGCCAGCCATATTCGCCGTCGGCAGCGATGTGGCCATGCATGGCCCGCACCCCTCTGCCGATATCGGCCCAGGCGCGCGGCGTGAACGCCCCGTCATGCTCGACATGGGAGATCAGCAGCACGTCGCCATATTCGCCTTCGACCGCCGGCACGGGAACGCCCGCCTCGGCCAGGGTCCGCAGCATCAGCGCCTCGCCCGCGACATGGGACCCGCTCTTCGCGACGACCGCAGGAAGGCCGGGCCGTGGTACGAGCAGCACTTCGGAAAGATCCCCGCCCGCGAGCCGCTCGATCCCCTCCGGCAGAGCGCCGGTCAGCATCGCCACGCGCTCGCGCAGGGCGCTCAGCTGCGCTCCTCCGCGATCCGCGCCAGAAGCCCGCGCGCCCCTGCGGTCACGTCGGCCCAGGTGATTTCGAAGCCGCTCTCGTCGCCATAATAAGGATCGGCGACCGCTTCGCCCTCCCGCCCGGCGACATGATCCAGCAGCAGCGACAAGGCCGCTTTGCTGTCGGCCGGCTGCATCGCCTGCAGATCGGCCAGATTCTTGGCATCCAGCGCGACGATATGGTCGAACCGGGCGAAATCCGCCGCGCTCACCTGACGCGCGCGCAAGTGCGAGATGTCGATGCCATATTTGGCCGCGACCGCCGCGGCGCGCGGATCGGGCGGATAGCCCAGATGCCAGTCGCCGGTGCCCGCGCTGTCGATCTCGATTTCCAGCCCGGCTCGCGCGGCCTCCGCCCGAAGCGCCGCCTCGGCCAGCGGCGAACGGCAGATATTGCCCAGGCAGACGAACAAGACGGCTCGGCTCAAGGCGCGGAAACTCCTATGCGGCTCCCGCCAAGCCTGTAAGGATAGGCGACCGGGTTGGGAAGCGAAGGGCGGCTGCGTGAAGGATCGAGTTTACCGTTATTATGTGCTCGGCCTGTTGATGGTCATGTACGCGTTCAATTTCATCGATCGCCAGGTCATCACCATCCTCGCGCCGTCGCTGAAGGCCGATCTCGGGCTCAGCGACGCACAGCTCGGCCTGCTGTTCGGCACCGCTTTCGCCTTGTTCTACGCCTTGTTCGGCATCCCGCTCGCCAAGCTGGCCGATGGCTGGCACCGCGTGAAGACCATCTCGCTCGGCCTCAGCTTCTGGTCGGCCATGACGGCGGTCAGCGGCTTTGCGAGCAATTTCGCCCAGCTTGGCGCCGCCCGCGTCGGCGTCGGCATCGGCGAAGCCAGCGCCTCGCCCGCCGCTTACTCGCTGATCCAGGATTATTTCCCGCGCGAGAAGCGCGCCACCGCGCTCGCTCTCTATTCGAGCGGCATCTATGTCGGCGTCGGCGCCTCTTTGATCTTCGGGGGCGCGGTCATCGCCTATTGGGACGCCAATTATACCGAAGCGACGCGGCCGTTCGGCCTTGCCGGCTGGCAGGCGACGTTCCTCGCCTTCGGCATTCCCGGCCTGCTCCTGGCGCTGCTGATGTATTTCACCGTGCGCGAACCGGTGCGCGGCGCGATCGAGGGCATCCCGAGCGCCGGCGATCCGAAGCCCTTCCGTTCGGTGGGCCGCGAATTCGCCGCGATGTTCCCGCCCTTCTCGATGGTCGGCCTCGCGCGGAGCAAGGCCAAGGCCGCCTTGAACCGGAATTTGCTCGCTTTCGGGCTGATCATACTCGCCGCGATCGGCCTCGTCTGGTGGACCGACCAGTTGCTCCCGGCGGCGAAGCGCCCTGTCCTGGGCGAGATTGCGGGCCTGCAGATCACCACCAACATCATCCAGTGGCTGGCAATCGGGATCGGCGCCTATTGCAGTTTCAGCTGGCTGCAGTCGATTCGCCTCCGCGACCGGCCGAGCGCCGCCCTGATCGGCAACCCCACCTTCGCCGCGCTCTCGATCGCCGGCGGCCTGATGTCCTTCGCCAGCTATGGCATCTCGCCCTTCCTCTACCTCTACGCCGTGCAGAATTTCGGCGTCGGTCCGGAAGCCGGCTTCATCCTCGGCTGGGTGCTTGCCATCGCCGGCGGCGCAGGCACGATTTTCGGCGGTGTGCTGGGTGATTGGGCGAAGCGCCTGCATCCTGGCGGGCGGCTCTATCTCGTCCTGTTCGCCGCGATCTCGGGCTCGTCCTGCCTGGTGCTGATGATGACCACGTCGGACGTGACCATCTATTATCTGGCGCTCGGCCTCACCAGCTTCCTCGGGATCATGTGGCTCGGCCCCGTCGCCGCCACCTGCCAGGACATGGTGCTGCCGCGGATGCGCGGCATGGCCACGGCGGTCTTCTTCCTCGGCACCAACATCATCGGCCTGGGCCTTGGGCCCTATGTGGTCGGGCTGGTCAGCGACGCGACGGGCGACATGCGCTTCGCGATGCTGTCGGTGCTGTTCATCCTGCCGGTGACGCTCGGCCTGCTCTTCTACGCGGCGCGCACCTTGCCGCGCATGGAAGCCAGCGTCGTCGACCGCGCCCGCGCGGCCGGAGAGCCCGTCTAAGGTTGCCGCTGCAAGACGGAGTCGGCCCGCACTCCCATTCGGCTACCCAATTTAATAATATTCCGTGGGTGGCCGAATGGGAGCGCGGGCCGGTCTGGATTCAGTCTGTCTGAAAACGACTCAGGCCGTCAGCCCGATCGCCCAAGCACGCCGCAGGCAATGCGGTCGCCGCTATTGCCGCTCGGATCGGTGCGGTGATCGTCGGGACCGGCGTGGATGACCACGGCCGCACCATCCGCGTCTAGGACCGGATTGGCACCGCCCTCGAAGCTGGCATTCGGCACCCGGAACTCGATCTGCCCGCGCCGGTCGGCGCCGATCGTCAGGTTCGGCAGATCGCCGAGATGCGGCCCCTCGGGATTTTCAGAGCCATGCTGGCGGCCGGTCGGATTCCAATGCGCGCCTGCACTTTGGAAGGTCGGCGCCTCGCAGCGACCGGTCATGTGGATGTGGGCGGCATAGGTGCCGGGCGCCATGTCGGTCACCTGGATCGCGACGTAGAGCTGGTCCCCCTGTTGGGCCACGTCGGCAGTCGCGACCTGCTTGCCCTGCGCATCCAGCACCGGTGCGCCGCCATGGCCGTCGCCGCCGGCCGTTGCTGCCGATTGCGCATTGCCATTGCCGGCCTCGCCCACCGTCGCCGGTGACGTAGCTTCGTTCTGAATGCCGTTCGATGCCTGTGACTTTTCGCCGCCACAAGCGGCCGTAACCACCGCCATTCCGGCCACGAGTGCAAACTTCAATTTCATCCGGCTTCCCTCTTATGTCACCTGTGAACGCCACAAGTGCCGCAAGGGTTGCCGCAGCTCAACCCGCCGACGGCACCTTCGCCTTCGCCACGCCCGGCTTGCCGATGCCCTGCCATTGGAACCCGGCGGCGATCACGTCCTCGGGATTGTAGACGTTCCTGAGGTCGATCAGCTGGTCGCCCGCCATCTTCGCCTTCAGTCGCTTCAGGTCGATCGCGCGCAGATCGTCCCACTCGGTCACCAGCACGACCGCGTCCGCGCCTTCGGCCGCCTCGAACGGATTGTCGTAGAAGGTCATGCCGGGCATCAGCGGCCGCGCCTGCTCGATACCTTCCGGATCGTAGCCGCGCACCTGCACGCCGGCATCTTCGAGCGCCTGGAAAATCGCGATCGACGGCGCGTCGCGCATGTCGTCGGTATTGGGCTTGAAGGTCAGCCCGAGCAGAGCGACGGTCTTGCCGCGCGGCTCTTCGCCCAGCGCGCGGATCACCTTGCGGCCCATCGCCCGCTTGCGGCTGTCATTCACCTTCACCACCGCCTCGACGATGTGGATCGGCGACTGATGGTCCTCGGCCGTCTTCAGAAGCGCGAGCGTGTCCTTCGGGAAACAGGAGCCGCCATAGCCCGGACCCGCGTGCAGAAATTTGCCGCCAATGCGGTTGTCGAGGCCGATGCCGGTGGAAACGTCCTGCACATCCGCGCCGACGATTTCGCACAGGTCGGCGATCTCGTTGATGAAGGTGATCTTGGTCGCCAGGAAAGCGTTGGCCGCATATTTGATCAGCTCGGCCGTGCGCCGCGAGGTGAACAGCAAAGGCGCCTTGTTCAGCGACAGCGGGCGATAAATTTCCCGCATCACGCTCTCGGCCTTGCTGTCCTCGGTGCCGACGACGATCCGGTCGGGCCGCTTGAAATCCTCGATCGCCGCGCCTTCGCGCAGGAATTCGGGATTGGAACAGACCGAAATGGCCAGATCGGGCCGGACCTCATGCAGGATGCGCTCGACTTCGTCACCGGTGCCGACCGGCACGGTGGACTTGGTCACCACCACCGCCGGTCCGGTCAGCGCCTCGCCAATCTCGCGCGCCGCGCCATAGACGTAGGAAAGATCCGCATGGCCGTCGCCGCGACGCGACGGCGTCCCCACCGCGATGAACACGGCTTCGGCGTCCTTCACGCCATCGGCGATGCTGGTGGTGAAGGACAAACGGCCCTGCCGCACGTTGCGCGCGACCAGTTCATCCAGCCCCGGCTCGTAGATCGGCATGACATTGCGCTCGAGCGCGGCAATCTTGCCCTCGTCCTTGTCGACACACACCACGTCGTGACCGAAGTCCGAGAAGCAGGCGCCGGAAACAAGGCCGACATAGCCGGTGCCGATAATCGCAATCCGCATGAAATGCTCCGCTGAAGGAATGCCGCCGCCGAAAGAATGGCGCGAATTAGCAAAGCCTCATGCACAGGAACAGGGCTTTGAAAAGGCGGCGCTGCGGCGATGGCGCGGGGCCGGCCGGCCGCGGGGGG
>JAFAEG010000037.1 GCA_023424095.1 Pseudomonadota bacterium
GGCCGACCCATCGGGTCGGCGCCACCATCATCATCTGCACGTCGGCCAGCGGTTCGCCGGAGGCATCCATGGCGACGACATGGTCACCCTTGGAGCGATAGATCAGGAATGTTGAGCCGGGGTTCATCAGGAGGGTGGCGACGGCCATTCGCGCCTCGACGCCCCGATTTTCGGACGCGCCATGGAGCAGGCTGTTGTCCATGATCAGTGCCTCGCCCGCCTTGAAACGCAACCGGCGGGCATGGCGTTTGACGAGCCGGTCCCGATAGGAATCGAAGAAATCGCGTTGGTCATAGACGCGCAAGAACCGGTACAGATGATGGGATCGGGGCACCACGAACGCCGCGCCCGTATCGGGGCCGCAATCCGATAGTGCGCACCACACCGCAATATTCGTTTCGAACGGGTGCTCCGAAACGGGCGCATGCTGGTGGAGCTGGGTGTCCCGCGCACCCGCCGGTTTCGTGAACACTGTATTCACGGCTGGCGTGTAGTCGCAAAAATGATGGGCCAGTCTCGGATAGATGACGTGCTGGACCAAGGCGTCGATCCGCGCTTTGAGATCCCGGCGATCATCATACATCGACAGATAATTGCCAGTGGGCTGATGATTAATCGCCCAGTCGCCAGCATTGATCGCGGCGATTTCGGCTCGCAATGACCGGGCCGCTTCGGTTTCCAGCAGACGAGTTGTCACGAAGCCTTCGCGAAGAAACTCTTCCTGTAAAGTCGGGTCGATGAGCGCTGGCACGGCGAAACCGTAGATCGCGCCGTCGAGTCCGCCAAGCGCAAAGCAAAGCCCCGGCGCTTGGCCTCAGGCTGCCGACCGCCTATCAGGCGGTCACCCCGAAGCCTCGCAGGGAGCCGCGTTGAGCCTTCCTCACCTGATCCATGTCGGCCTGCCGAAGACCGGTTCCACTTTCCTGCAGCATTGGTTCGAGCGGCACCCGCAAATCGCCTATGCCAAAGGGGGCATTGCGGGCTTCGCCGACATCTGGAACCTGCCGCGCCGTGCCGCCGCCCCCGATCCCGCCTGGCGCTGCCGGGTCACCAGCGCCGAACAATTATCTTATCCGATCGAACAGCCGACCGAAGAAACGGTCGGCCCGGACTCCAGGCGTGCGACGGTGGAAGGCCAGGAACGGGTCTGCGACACCCTCCTTGAGCTGTTCCCCGATGCGCATCTGCTCGTCGTCACACGCGGCTTTGCCAGCGTATTCCGGTCCAGTTATTCCCAATATCTGCGCAGCGGCGGCGACATGACGGCGGAGGAACTGCTGCCGATGATGGCCCGCGTCGCGGAATATGTCGGCCTTTACGACTATGACCGGATCGCGGCGATGTACCGCAGCCGCTTCGGCGACCGCGTTCTCGTCTTGCCGTATGAATGGCTGCGCGACGACCGGATGGCCTTTCTCGCCGCGGTCGCCGGGCCGCTCGGGATCGAGCCGTTCGATCCAGGTCCGGAGCCGGTCAACGCCTCGCTCGGCGTGCCGCAATTGCGCTGGTATCCGCGTCTTGCGAGGCGTTTCGCCCGCGTCCCCATCGCCCCATTGCGGCGCCGGCTGCTCGCTCAGCATCGCTGGCGCGCACAAAGAGGCGGCTGGGGCAAATTGATCGGCTTGCTCGAACGCGCCGGCCCCGCCTCGTCGCCATTGCCGGCCTTCTTGCCGGAAGAGTTAGCGCATCTTGCGCCGCTGGCCGCTCAGCTCCGCACCGAGTCCGCCTTCCGGCCCTATGCTGCGGACTATCTCGGTTGAGAGTGGTGTCAGCGGGCGAGCGCCTCGACCGCGAACGCCGTCGTTAGCGCTTCGGAGCCCCAGCGCGGGGTGTCCGGATGGGGATCGTCGAAGCCGCCTTCGCGCCGCCGCCTGCGGCCGCCATGGTAGAAAGCGGCGCGGGGCCAGGAGCCGTCGTCCGCCTGCAACGCGATCAGGCGCGCGATCCGGCCCTCGTCCGGTCGCTCGCCCAGCGACCCGCTCGCGCACAGGGCCAGCGCCAGTTGCAGCGCATTTTCGGGCTCGGCCGAGGCCAATTTCGCGCTCAGCAGCGCGCACGCCTCGTCCGAACGGCCGGCGAGGGCGCGGGCCAGGAAATACCAGATGACGAACGGCTGATCATACCATTTGTCGCACTGCCGCTCGCGACCTTCGCGCAGGATTGCGGTGAGGAAAGCCACCACCGCCTGGTCCCGATCGAAGCGGCCCAGGTGGTACAGGGCATTGGCGTTCACCACTGCATCCACGTCGTGCGGCTTCGCCGACGTCTTCCGGAAGAACATCAGCAAGGTCGGGGCGTGCGCCAGTTGCTGCGCGACCACGGCCATGTGGCGCGGGCCGCTCCAGCGCAGGCGCGGCGAGAGCCAGGTGAAGAACAGGCCGTTGCCATTGCTATTGGCGAGCAGCAGGTCGCGATTGGCGGGCACGGCACGCCCGGCCTTGGCCATCGCCAGCGCCGCGCAGCTGCTGTCATCGAGGTCGGGCGGCAGGCTGGCATGGTGCGGATGGCTGCGCGGCCAGTGCCGCCACAGGCCGTGCGGCAGCATCTCCGCTTCCAGAAAGGCGCAAATCCGATCCCGCACGCCGGCCGCCGCCGGGCAGAAGGACAAAGACCAGGCGGCGAGTGCGCTCGGGAAGATGGACGGGTCCAGCGCCTCGCCTGTCATCAGCGTAGGATCGGTCGACGCGTAGACCGGTAATTCCCCGCTCGGCAGTTGCACAGCCTCCAGAAACGCCACCGCGCGTGTTAGGCTGTCTTCAGCCGTCATGCCCCGGTGCCGCTATCGTCGAGCAAGGCGAGCAGGCGACCGGCGAAGTCCGTTTCGGGCGACGGCGGGACGAGCGTGCGGATCTGCCGCGCAGCCTCCGCCCCGATCTGCGGCCAGTTCGCCCGCGCCTGCCATGCCCGCTCCAGCGCCTCGTCGACGTTGTCGTCGGTGGGCGCGGCGGCGAGGAAGCCGGTGAGATTGTCGGTCAGCACTTCGGCATTGCCGGCCACGTCGGTGACGATCGCAACGCGCCCGGACAGCATTGCTTCGACCAGCACCAAAGGCAGCCCTTCGCAATGCGATGGCAGCAACAGGCCGTGATGATCCCGCCAGATCGCAGCCACGTCGTCTGCAAAGCCGTCGAAGCGCACATTTGTGAGGCCCAGATAGGCCGCGCTCTGGCGCAGCGCTTCCTCATGCAAGCCGGCGCCGAAGAAGGTCACATCGAGGGGGCGGTTCCGCCATTTCTCGCGCGCCAGCACGCGCAGGATGATGTCCTGCCCCTTCTCGCGCGGGAACAGCCGGCCGACGCAGGCGAGCCGAAGCCGTTGATTGTCCGCCGGCCAGGGCTGCGGCGCGTCGAACGGGACGAGGAAAGGATTGCGGACCACGACGCCATTCGGAAGCGGGCGGGCGAGCTGCTGCTCGGTCAGCGTCAGATTGTGCTGCGAGACGAAGCAAACCTGCTGCGCCCCCGCATACATGGCCTGCAGTTCGGCGAGCTGATCGTCGCTCGGCCAGTACATTTCCGCCACCTTCTGGACGACCAGCACATAAGGCACGCCGCGCCTGCGCAGCCTCTTGGCGTAAAACAGCCCGTCCAGATTGCCGCCCTGTGACAGCACGATAAGGTCGGCCCGCGACCGGCGCAGGAAGCCCCGCAGCCGCATGGCGCGAATGATGTGATCGAACGGCCAGGAGAAGAGCACGAGCAGCGCCACGAGCCGCTGCGGGACGAGCGGAATATGCCGCAAATCGGTAAGCGGCACGCCGAGCGCCGCGAGGTCGGCGACGCGGCGGATTTTCCGGTCGAGGCCCGCTTTGCCGACGGTGACGGTCACCCCGCGCCGCGCCAGCATTGCCGCGGCGGCAGTCCACAATTCCTCGCTGCCGCCCCAGCCCGAATTGCTGCTCAGGAAGGCGATGCGGCGGGGCCGGTCGGCGGGTCGATCATCAGTCACGGCGCAGGCTATAGCCGCGCATCGGCGCCGGTCCACAATTTGACTTTGCCGATTGCCGCCTCGAACAGCGGATGGTGAGCAGCCCCGCCGGATCAGAGCCGCTGGTTTCGATCGTCATTCCGGCGTTCAATGCTGCTGACACGCTGGCCGAAACGCTCGCGAGCGCTGCCGCGCAGAGCCACCCGGCGACAGAGATCATCATCGTCGACGACGGTTCGACCGACTCGACCGCGCGGATCGCCGCCGATTTCTGCGCGCGCCACCCGCACGCCCGGCTGATCAGTCAGGACAATCGGGGCGTCGCGGCAGCGCGGAATCGCGGCATTGCCGAGGCGAAGGGCGAATATGTCGCGCCGCTCGACGCGGACGATCTGTGGCATCCCGACAGGATCGCGCGGCAAGTCGCGGTGGCGGGGCCTGAGGACGGCTTCGTCTATTGCTGGTCGCGCGACATTGACGAGGCGGGCTTGGTCTGGCGCGATGGTCCCCGTCCGCGCCACACGGGGCGGCTGTTCCTGCGCATGCTCGCGGACAATTTCGTCGGCAATGGCAGCGCCTTGCTCGTGCGCCGCGCGGCGGCCGAGGCCGTTGGCGGCTATGACGAAAGCTTGCGGGCACAAGGCCGGCAGGGTTGCGAGGACATCTTGTTCCAGCTGCGCCTGGCTGAGCGCTACCCCGGCGCGGTCGCGCCCTCATATCTTGTCGGCTATCGCCAGCGCGCGGCGGCGATGTCAGCCGATCCGAAGGCGATGTTCCGGTCGTGGGGCGCGGCACGAACGATGCTCTCGCTCACAGGATCAGCTGTTCGCCGCGCCGATCGCTGGAGCATGGCGCGGCGACGGCTGCACTTTGCGGAAAGCCTCGCCTGGCGCGGCAAGTGGCTCGCTGCGTCGCCTTATGCCGCGGCCGCCTTTGCCCGGGATCCGCAATGGGGAGTGACGGAGATCCGGCGGTTGCTCGCGCGTCGCCGGGAGCGTGGCTTGGAGCGATCGGTGCCCGTGCTGTTCGGCGCGCTCGATCCGGACCAGGCTTGGGCCGAGCCACGCGCCAGCGCGGCGGGCCTCGAACGGCTCGAGCAAGAGCGTCACGACCGCCTTGCGCGTGAGGAGGCCGAACTCAGTCGGTAAGCGCGACGCCGGGACGCCATGGCACGAGTTCGCGCCCGCTCAGCAGGCGGTTTGCGCGGCGGTTGCCGGTCGCCAGCCGGGAACGAAGCAGCGCGCGCAACGGCCCGGGTGCGACCTGCGCCGCTGCGGCCCAGCCGAGCAACCTGATCGACTCGCGGTCGAGCCCGAGCTTGGCCCGCCGCAACACCCGGCCCAGCAAACGCGGCCTGCCACCGCTCCACAGCAAGGTCGCGCCGATGTGGCGAAAGGCGGCGGGGGCGACGCGCGAAGAGGATGCTCGCCCGTCTGGGGCGAGCGTTCGCGCCATCCGGTCCATGGCGGCTTCGAGCTCGGTCAGCCCCTCCTGCAGGCGGGTCGTGTCTGCATTCTGCCGGTAAGCGGCGATTGCATGCGGGATCACCCAGATGCTGCCCGCCTCGCTTATGCGGAGGAAGAAATCGACATCCTCCCATTTCTCCGTGCCGGCCCGGTAGCCGCCGATCCTTTCCCACGCCTCGCGGCGGAACATCGCCGAACTGTGCGGGAAGGGCGCGAAGTTCGAGGCGCGCATCAGGCGCGCCAGATCGGGCGCGCGAACGCGGCGTCCGTTTCCGTCGATGGTCCAGGCGAGACCCCCGATCAGCATCGCATCGGGCTGCGCGGTGAAGGCCGCCACCTGCGCGGAAAGGCGGCCGGGCAGCATCAGATCGTCGGCATCCAGCCGCGCGATCAATGGCGCGCGGGCAAGCTCGACGATCCGGTTCGAACTGCCCACCGGCCCAAGCCGCGCGTCGCCGCGCTCGACCCGGATGCGCGGATCGCGTTCTGCCCAGCCTGCCATTTTAGCCGCCGAGCCATCGGTGGAACCGTCATCGTAGAGAAGGATTTCGCATTCGGTGAAATCCTGCGCGACGGCGCTGGCGAGGCAGGCGTCGAGATGGGCTTCGGCGTCGAACACCGGTACGACGACGCTGACCGCGGGTGCCCCGGGCATCAGCCGCGCTCGTCCACCGGTGCACCGCGTAACGGCTGCCAGGCGATGACCTCCGCACCGCCAAGCTGCTTGCGTGCCGAGCGATTGCGCCACCGGGTCAGCAGCCGCAGCGTGCCGCGCAGGGACTTTGGCGAAACGCTCGCCCAGCCGACGAAGGCCAGGCTCTCGACGCTTGCCCAATTGAACCCCAGGCGCCCGCGCCGGAGCAATTGTGGCAGGGCGAGCGCGCGTTCTCCCGCCCAGACCCGCGACCAGCTTCTGGCGACGAAGACGCGCGGATGCAGCCGGGTATCGAGCGGCACTTTGCCCGTCGGGCAGAAATCGGCGCCGGCCTTTACCGCCTGGGCGGAGCGGTACATCGCCTCCAGCGAGCGCTCGACCTTCAGCGTGTCGTCGCGGGTGCGGATGCTGGTTCGGGAGTGGCGATAGGTGCTCACAGGGCGGACCGAGACCAGGATGCGGCCGAGCCGCGCCATGCGCCAATAGAGGTCGAGATCCTCCCAATAATCCGCGGCGCTGCGATAACCGCCCGCCGCATTGAAGGCCGCGCGGCGAAACATCGCCGACGAATGGGCCAGGGGGGCGAACACGCCGGGTCGAAGCAGCCGCCACAGATCGACCGGATGCGCCTGCTCGCCGCGCCAGTCGATCGCCTCCGCCGGCGCGCCGGTCAGCACGCAATCGGGATTGTCGCGCATGATTGCGACCTGCCGGGCCAGCCGGTCCGGATGCGACAGATCGTCGGCATGGGCAATGGCGACCAACGCCGCCGCCGCTTCGCTCACTGCCCAGTTGCCGGCCGCGGCCACGCCGGATTTGACCGGCCGCCGGGCAACCCGGATCCGCTTGTCCTCGGCGGCGAGGCGCTGGACAATTTCGGTCGTGCCGTCGTCCGACCCGTCGTCGCAGATCACCAGCTCGAAATCGGTGAAACTCTGGGCCAGAATGCTGCGCACCGCATCCGCGATGTGCGGCTCGCCATTGTGCACGGGCAGGACGACGCTGACGGCCGGGACGCTCATTTCGCTCCCTCGCGCAGCAGCTGCGCGGCGAAGCTGCTGGCCGGTGCCGCGGCGAAGTCGCGACCACGCAGGCGCTCGTTCCACAGATGGACGGCGATTGTTTCGGGGTGGAGCACGCTGTCCAGCGGCCGGGCTGAATCGAAGACCCAGTCGGCCTCGGTCCAGGGCATCGGATAGAAGCGAGCGGGGGGCATGGCCCGGCCGGCGATGCCGTGCGCGGCCGCCAGCCAGGTGAGCGCATTCGGGCCCGCGCTGCCCCAGGGCAGGCGCGACAGGTCGACCCGGCCGGCCACCAGCCGCCTGAGCCTGGCCTGCCAGCGCGCGCGCCATGGCAGCCATTGCGGCACCTCCCGTTCGGTAAACAGCGCCCTCAGCGCGGCCAGCACCGGGGAGTCCGCGGGCAGCCTCAGCACGGCCGTGTTGATCACGCCGCCGCCCTGTTCACCCATGACATGGTCGCCAGGCTCTGCGAGCGGCGCGACGAAATAGAGATCGCAGTCGATCCAGGTGCCCAGGCCGCGGTGCAGCAATTCGTAGCGAAAGCGGTTCGCGAACAAGGCCGGGCTGCCGCCGCGATGGCGGATGATCTCGCTTTCCGGCAGGATCGCGGCGGCATCCCGCAACTCGATCCCGGCCGGAACGCCCGCTGGCGGCGCATAGCAATAGAGAGCGACCTTGTGTCCGTGCGACAGGGCGGAGCGCAGGCAGGCTCGTTCGAGGAAGGACAGGCTGGGGCCGATCCAGAGCGTCACCAGATCGTCGGCTGGTCGGGCGGCAAGCGGTTGCGCGGGCATCTTTTTCGTCAACGCCCCCACCCCACGTCAGCGTCGTCCAATACGCTTGCGCGCGGACCACGAACATGATCGATGGCCCGGACGGCGATCGAAGGACTGTTCCATGCTGCCAATCGCGCAGGGCGTAAAGCCCGCGGCTTCATCGCAAGCGCCCGCCGCCCGTTCCGGGACTGTCGAACTCTAGATGGTGGCCGGCGCAGCTCGCCAGATCGCGCGCCTGCTCGCGCCGAGCCGTGCGGGCGAATGGTGGGAGCACAAGCTGCTGCCGGTTCTGGCGATCTTCTATGCCACCGCCTGGTATCTCGATCTGCCGCCAGGCGCCTGGTTGCTCGGGGCGCTGCAATTGCTCGGGGCGATCATTCCCGGCGCAATCTTCGTCAGCGTCATCAACGATCTGACCGATCAGGCCGACGATCTGGCCGCCGGCAAGCCGAACCGGATGGCGCGCGCTTCGCCGCTGGCGCGCCTGCTGCTGGTCGCGCTCCCTGTCGGCATCGGCCTCGTCTGGTGTGTGGTCTGGCGCGACCAGCCCGCTTTGCTGCTGCCCTATCTCGCCGCCTGGCTGGCTTTCACCCTCTATTCGGTGCCGCCGATGCGCCTGAAGCATCGCGGCTGGGCCGGGGCGCTGTGCGACGCGAGTGGAGCGCATCTGTTGCCGGCGCTGCTCGCGGTGAACATCGCCGCCGCTGCCGCGGACCGGGCTCTTTCCCCGATCTGGTCGATTGCCGTCGGCGCGATGGCCTTCGCTTACGGGCTGCGCGGCATCCTGCTTCACCAGCTTGGCGACCGCGACAATGACCGCCTGGCCGGCGCGCGAACGGTCGCGGTGCGGGTGTCGCCGGGGATATTGGCGGGACTTGTGCGCTGGGCGATCCTTCCCGTCGAGCTCGTGGCGATGGCCATCCTGCTCCCCATGCTCGGCGCGCCGCTGCTCTGGGCCGCGCTCGGCCTTTATCTGCTTTCCGTCGCGCAGCGCACGTTGATCTGGAAAATGCCGGTGATCCTGATCGTGCCGAAGGCGCGCGCGATCATCTTCATGGCCGAATATTATGCGGCCTGGTTTCCGCTGGCCCTGCTTCTGTCACTGGCGCTGCGTGAGCCGGTGGCGGGCCTGCTCGCGGTCGTGCTGCATCTCGCGATCTTCCCCGTCATCGCCTGGCGGACGGCGAAGGACCTGGCGCGGGTCGAGTGGGTGCAGCTGCGCCTGCTCAGGCCCCGCGCAGCACCCGAGCAAAGGTAGCGCGTCGCGAGGCGGGGTGATCGGAGCTGGAAAGGATGGTGCCCAGGGACGGGATCGAACCGCCGACACCGTGATTTTCAGTCACGTGCTCTACCAACTGAGCTACCTGGGCATTCCCGCCGGAGCGGGAGCGAGCGCCTATAGAGAAGGGTCGCGCCTGCTGTCCAGTGTTTCGGCCAGCGTCTCCGGATCGGCCGGCGGACCGGCGATGCGATAGCCGTCGCCGAGCCAGTTCAACAGGTCGCGATCCCGGCAACCCTGGCTGCAGAATGGCGAAAATTGTTCGGCCGTCGGCTTGCGACAGAGCGGGCAATTGGCGCGGGAATCAGGTTTGCGGGCGGTGGACATGCCCGGCCGATATGGCGAGCGCCGGGTCAGCCCGCAAGGCAATGGCGCCGCCGCTGAGCCGCTCGAGTTGCGTCTGCCAATCGGGGGTGATGCGGGCGATCACCTCCGGCGCGGCGGTGAGGGTGAGCGGCCCCGGCCCGGCGCGTTCGGCGCGGCGCAGCAG
>JAFAEG010000060.1 GCA_023424095.1 Pseudomonadota bacterium
GCAACTGGACCCCGGCCTTCGCCGGGGAACATTCACATCGCGGTCGCCGACGTCACCGACCGCGCCTCCGTCGACCGAGCGTTTGCCGAGGCGCGGGAAGCGAACGGTCCGATCTCCATCCTCGTCAACAATGCCGGCGCGGCGCAGGGGGCGGCGTTCGGGAAGGTCAGCGAGCAGCTCTGGCGCAACATACTGGCGGTCAATCTGGACGGCGTCTTCCATTGCTCGCAAGCCGCGCTGCCTGATCTGCTGGCCGACTCGGCGGGCCGGATCGTCAACATCGCCTCGATGGCCGGGTTGTACGGCTTCGCTTATGCCGCGCCCTACATCGCCGCCAAGCATGGCGCGGTCGGCCTGACCCGGGCGCTGGCGGCGGAATATGCGAAGACCAAACTGCGCGTGAACGCGGTCTGCCCGGGCTTCGTCGCCAGCGACATGACCGACGGATCGGTCGCCAATATCCAGGCGACGACGGGGCGCAGCGCGGACGAGGCGCGCGAGGGATTGGCCAAGCTCAATCCATCCGGACGGCTGATCCTGCCGGGCGAGGTCGCGGCGCTCGCCCTTGACCTGATCCTCTCGGAGCGCAACGGCGAGGCAGTGGAGATTGCATGAATCCTGATACTTTTGCTGCGCAGCATTTTGGCTGGAGTTTCGATGCGGGGGTGGCGACGGTCACGCTCAATCGCCCCGAGCGGAAGAACCCGCTGACCTTCGAATCCTATGCCGAGCTGCGCGATACCTTCCGCGAGCTGGTCTATACCCCGGCAGTGAAGGCGGTGGTGGTGACCGGCGCGGGCGGGAACTTCTCGTCAGGCGGCGACGTGCACGAGATTATCGGCCCGCTGACCGAAATGGATATGCCGCGGCTGCTCGATTTCACCCGCATGACCGGCGATCTGGTCAAGGCGATGCGCGGCTGTCCGCAGCCGATCGTCGCGGCGATCGACGGCGTCTGCGTCGGCGCTGGCGCAATCATGGCGATGGCGAGCGACCTCAGGCTGGCGACGCCCGAAGCGAAGACCGCTTTCCTGTTCACGCGTGTCGGCCTGGCCGGTTGCGACATGGGCGCTTGCGCGATCCTGCCGCGGATCATCGGCCAGGGCCGGGCCAGCGAATTGCTGTTCACCGGGCGCAGCATGAGCGCCGAGGAAGGCCTCGCCTGGGGCTTCCACAACCGGCTGGTGGCGGCTGACGCGGTGCTCGCCGAGGCGCAGGCGCTGGCGCGCAGCCTCGCCGCCGGGCCGACCTTCGCCCACGGCATCACCAAGACGCAGCTCAACACCGAATGGAATGTCAGCCTGGAGACCGCGATCGAGATGGAGGCGCAGGCCCAGGCGATCTGCATGGCCACCCAGGATTTCCGCCGCGCCTTCGAAGCCTTCGCCGCCAAGCGCAAACCGGAGTTCCGGGGTGACTGACCGCGCCTTCCTCGACTGGCCCTTCTTTGACGAGAGCCATCGGCGGCTGGGCGTGGAGCTGGACGCCTGGTGTGCGGCGGAGCTGGCGGAAGAGCCGGGCGCGGATACGGACGCCGAATGCCGGGCGCTGGTGGCGAAGCTCGGCAAGGGTGGCTGGCTGCGCTACTGCGTCCCGCGCGCGTTCGGGGGCGTGCACGAGACGCTGGACGTGCGCTCGCTGGCGCTGATCCGCGAGACGCTGGCGCGTTATTCGGGGCTGGCCGATTATGCCTTCGCGATGCAGGGGCTGGGCTCGGGCACAATCTCGCTGTTCGGCAGCCTCGCGCAGCAGGAGGCCTATCTTCCTGCGGTCGCCTCGGGCCGCAAGATCGCGGCCTTCGCGCTGACCGAACCCGGCACCGGCTCCGACATCGCCAATCTGGAACTGGAGGCGGTGGAGAGCGGCGACGGCTATGAGCTGAACGGCGCCAAGACCTACATCTCCAATGGCGGCATCGCCGATTTCTACGTGACCTTCGCGCGCACCGGCGAGGCGGCGGCGGCCAAGGGCGTGTCCGCCTTCATCGTCGATGCCGATACGCCGGGCCTGGACGCGAGCGAGCGGATCGAGGTGATCGCGCCGCATCCGCTGGCAACCCTGAAGTTCGACCGCGCCCGCCTCCCCGCCGCCGCTTTGCTCGGCGAGCGCGGTCGCGGCTTCCAGCAGGCGATGGCGACATTGGACATCTTCCGCACCAGCGTCGGCGCTGCCGCCTTGGGCTTCGCGAGGCGAGCGCTGGACGAGGCCACCACCAGAGCGCTTGGCCGCAAGCTGGGCGACGGGACGCTGGCCGACAATCCGATCACGCAGAGCAAGCTCGCGGAGATGCTGGTCGACATCGAGACGTCGGCTTTGCTTATCTACCGCGCCGGCTGGGTCCGCGACGTGCAGGGCCGACGCAACAGCCGCGAGGCGGCGATGGCCAAGCTCCACGCCACCGATCGCGCGCAGGCGGTGATCGACAAGGCGGTGCAGATGTTCGGCGGCCTCGGTGTCACCAAGGGCTGCATCGTCGAGCGGCTCTATCGCGAGATCAGGGCGCTGCGCATCTATGAAGGCGCGAGCGAGGTGCAGAAGGTCGTCATCGCACGCGCGCATCTGAAGGACTTTGCCGCATGACCGCGCACCGCGCCTTGCTCCCGCCCGGCTGGCCGCGGCCCAAGGGTTATGCCAACGGCATCGCCGCGAGCGGACGGCTGGTCGTCACTGGCGGCGTGGTCGGCTGGGACGAAAACGAGGCGTTTCCAGAAGACACGCTGGCGGGACAATTCGCGCAGGTGCTGGCGAACATCGTCGCCATCCTGGCCGAAGGCGGCGCGGGGCCGGAACATGTCGTGCGGATGACCTGCTACGTCACCGACATCGAGGAATATCGCACGAGCCTGCCCGCGATCGGCGCCGCCTGGCGGGAGCATATGGGCAGGAATTTCCCGGCCATGGCGCTGGTCGCGGTGACGTCTCTCGTCGAGCCGGCCGCTAAGATCGAGATCGAGGCAACAGCGGTGGTGCCGGAATTATGAAGAGCGCGCATGTCGACACATTCGTCCGCGACCGCCTCCCGCCAAAGAGCGCGCAACCGGATTTCCTGTTCGACCTGCCAGAGCTCAAATATCCCGAAAGCTTGAACGCCGCGGTCGAGCTGATCGGCAGCCAGCCGGCCGACGTGCTGGCCGTCGTCAACGACCTGGGCGAATGGACCTATGGCCAGATGCGCTCGCTGTCCGACCGGATCGCGCGACTGCTGACCGAGGAAGAAGGGCTGGTCCCCGGCAATCGCGTCATGCTGCGCGGGCCGAACAATGCGACGATGTTCGCGGCCTGGCTCGGCGTGCTGAAGGCGGGCGGCGTGGTGGTGTCGACCATGCCCCTGCTGCGTCCCGGTGAGATCGCGACCCTGCTGAAGCGCGCGGAGATCAGCCACGCCATCGTCGACAGCCGCTTCATCGACGATTTCCGCCAGGGCGCCGCGGAGGCCGGGACGGTCAGGTCGCTGCTCCTCTACGACGGCGATCACGGCAAGGGCGCGCTGGAGACGCGGCTCAACGATGTGGCCGAGGGCTTCGAACCGGTCGCCACCCATCGCGACGATCCGGCGATGATCGCCTTCACCTCCGGCACGACCGGCAGCCCCAAGGGCTGCATCCATTATCACCGCGACATATTGGCCAGCTGCGACAGCTTCGCGCGCCATGTGCTGCAGCCGAAGGCCGGTGCGCGCTGGGCCTGTTCGGCGCCGATCGCCTTCACCTTCGGGCTCGGCATGCTGCTGATGTTCCCCTGGCGCTTCGGCGGAACGGCGGTGACGATCGAGACGCCGGGCCCCAAGCCGATGCTGGACGCGATCAGGCGGCACCGGATCACCAACCTCGCCACCGCGCCGACCGCCTATAAGGCGATGATCCCCCTGCTCGGCGAGGCGGACATTTCGACGCTCGACACCTGCGTCTCCGCCGGCGAGCATCTACCGGCCGCCACGTGGCAAGCCTGGCACGAGGCGACGGGTCACAGGATCGTCGACGGCATCGGCGCGACCGAGATGATGCACATCTTCATCTCCGCGAGCGGCGAAGACATCCGCCCCGGCGCGACCGGCAAAGCGGTGCCGGGCTATGCCGCGACCGTGCTGGACGATGACGACCAGCCGATGCGCGAGGGGACCGGGCGGCTGGCGGTGAAAGGCCCCACCGGCTGCCGCTATTTCGACGATCCACGCCAGGCCAAATATGTCCAGAATCACTGGAACGTGACCGGCGACACCTACCGGCTCGATGGCGACGGCTATTTCTGGTTCGTTGCCCGATCGGACGACATGATCATTTCCGCCGGCTACAATATCGCCGCGCCGGAAGTGGAGAATGCGCTCTACGCCCATCCCGCGGTGCAGGAATGCGCGGTGATCGGCACCCCCTGCCCCGAGCGCGGCCAGAAGGTCGCGGCGTTCGTGGTGGTCTCGCCCGGCTATGCCGCTGACGACGATCTGGCCGGCGTTCTGCAGGACCATGTGAAGGCCCGCATCGCCCCCTACAAATATCCGCGCGCGGTGACGTTCGTGGACGCGCTGCCGAAGACGGCGACGGGGAAATTGCAGCGGTTTGCTTTGAAACAACCCACGTAAAAGCCCGTCATTCCAGCGAAAGCTGGAATCTCATTTCCCTTCCTGCTGCGTCCCAGGAAGAAGGGAGATTCCAGCTTTCGCTGGAATGACGGAGGGTGCCTAGGCCAGCAAGCGAAGCGGCGTTTCCAGCACCTTCTTCAGCGCCTGCATGAAGCTCGCCGCGTCCCAGCCGTCGACGACGCGGTGGTCGCACGAGATGGACAGGTTCATCATCTTGGCGATCTTGATCTGGCCGCCTTCGACGATCGGCGTTTCCTTGACCTTGTTCACCGCGATGATCGCGACTTCCGGGCGATTGATCACCGGCGTCGAGACCACGCCGCCCATCGGACCGAGGCTCGACAAGGTGATCGTGCCGCCGGTCAGCTCCTCGCGCGTCGCCTTGCCGGCGCGGGTCGCTTCGGCGAGGCGCAGCACTTCGCTGGCGAGACCCCAGACGTCACGGCTTTCCGCGTTGCGGATCACCGCGACCGAGAGGCCGTTATCGGTCTGCGTCGCCATGCCCATATGCACCGCGCCGGAGCGATGGATGACGTTGGCGTCATCGTCGTAACGCGCGTTCAGCATCGGGAAGTCGGGCAGGACGCGGCACATCGCCGTCATCAGGAAGGGCAGCATGGTGAGCTTGGGATTGTCGCCGCGATCCTGGTTCATCATCGCGCGGGTCGCTTCCAGCGCGGTGACGTTCACTTCCTCGACATAGGTGAAATGCGGGATTCGGCGCTTGGCCTCCTGCATATTCTCGGCGATCTTCCGGCGCAGGCCGACGACCTTGATGTCCTCGTCCTTGCCCTTGGCGCGCGCACCCGAGCGCGGCGCGCCGCCGCCATTGTACATCAGGTAAGCGTCGAGATCGGCATGGCGGATGCGGTCGCCGGCGAACTGGACCTGGCTGAGATCGATGCCGAGGTCGCGGGCACGGGCGCGCACGGCCGGAGAGGCGAGCACCTTGGCGGGCTCGGAAGCCTTCGTCGCGGTCACCGCGACGTCAGCGCGCCATTCACCGACTCGGCGCTCGTCCGCGCCGCGATCCTGATGCGCCTCTTCCCGACGCTCGCCACCGGTGCGGCGCTCTTCGGTCTCGACATCGGCGCTCGGCACCGCGTCGGCGATTTCGGGCGTGATTTCGGTCGCGCCGTCGCCCAGCGGCATTTCCACCTCGTTCGGAACGGGATCGGCGACTTCGCCTTCGGTCTCGATCACCACCAGGGTCGAGCCAATCGGGATCTGGTCGCCAACCTCGCCGGCCAGCTCCAGCACGCGGCCGGATACCGGGCTTTCCAGCTCCACCGTCGCCTTGTCGGTCATCATGTCGGCG
>JAFAEG010000070.1 GCA_023424095.1 Pseudomonadota bacterium
GGGGGGGCGGCGCGGCCCCCCTTCTGTCTCCAGGGAGCGGAGCTTACATCTTGTTGGCGGTGTTATGCGCCATGTTGCCCATGCTGCCATTCTCGATCGCGTCGGCCTGGTTCTCGCCAGCCTCGCGGACCTGATCGGCCTGGTTGTACATGTCGGCGGACATGTTGTCGGCCTTCTGTTCGATCGCGTCGGCCTTGTTCTCGGCCGCGTCCTCGACGGCGTCCGCCTTATTCTCTTTCGCCGTCTGGGTGCAGGCGCCGAGGGCGATGATGCAGGCCATGCCGGCGATGGTCGCGAATTTTTTCATGGATAGTCCCCTGTTCAAAAGGGAGGCGCGCGACCGCAGCCGCACGCCTCAGCTCTGCGTAACATCGGTTACCTTTGCGCAACCGCTATCGCGCTGATTCGGTTCCGTTTCCTGCGACGAACGGTGTTCAGGCGGCCTGCCGCTCGGGCAATTTGATCTCGCCCTCGTCATAGCCGTCCCAATAATGCACCCGCCGCGCGGCGACGCGGATCAGGGTCAAACCGGGCGTATCCATGCCCTGCTCGAACCAGCTGTCGAGATCCTTGTTCCAGTGCGCAGCGAAGGCGGCCTTGTCCTGGCTGAGCGTCGCTTCGCCCTCGACGGTGAGGAAGAAGGGCCGCAGGCCCAGCAGCCCCGATTTCGCCTGGTAGGACAGGCCGACCTGCGGGTCGCGGCGGATGTCGCTCACGGTCCGCGTGCTCTCCAGCGCGAAGAACCAGGAATCGCCGTCGAACGCGACCTCGCGATTGTTGCTCATCGGTCGCCCGGCGATCGCGCCATTGTCGGTGCGCGTCGTCAGGATGGCGAAGTCGATGTCGCGCATCTTCTCGGCCAGATCCTCGATCGTCTTTTCAGCCATGGTTCATGCTCCGATATGCTAGCGTCTCGGGGCGAACGCCGGGGCCGCGCCAAAGGTTTCCCCGGCGCTGCTGGAGCTGAAGTGACAAGCCCAGGCGCTTGGATTAAGCGACTGGAAAACAGGATGGAATCGGAGAGAGCCGTGGGTCGGACAAAGCGTTTTTCGGCATCGGTGGCGATCTGCGCCTTCGTCTCGGGATGCGGCGGTGGCGGCGGCGGTGGAGGCGGCGGCGGAACCGTCATCGTTCCCCCGACCACGCCCCCGCCGACCGCCGGCTGCACGCTCGCCGAGCGCCAGGCCTGGGCCGCGGCGCAGATCAATGAATGGTATCTGTTCCCCGAATTGATCGCGACCGGCGTCAACGCCTCCGCCCATGCCAGCGTGGAATCCTATGTCGACGCGCTCGTCGCGCCGGCGCGCGCGCAGAATCGCGACCGTTTCTTCACCTATGTGACCTCGATCGCCGAGGAGAATGCCTTCTTCAATTCCGGCTCCAGCGCAGGCTTCGGCATCCGGCTCTCTAACGAGCCGGGGAATCTGGTGGTCATGGAGTCGTTCGAGGGCGGACCAGCCCTTGCGGCCGGGATCGATCGAGGAACTCGGATCGAGGCGATCGGGACGACCGAAGCAAATCTCGAGGGAGTCAATGCGATCTACAGCCGCGGCGGCGCGAACGCCGTCACGGCGGCGCTCGGACCCAGCACCGCGGGTGTTTCCCGCGTGCTGCGCATAACCGATTCCGCCGGGACGCGGAACGTGACCGTGACCAAGGCGGACTTCGCGATCGACCCGGTGTCCGACCGCTACGGCACCAGGATCATCGACGACGGCGGCCGGAAGGTCGGTTACGTGAATTTGCGGACCTTTATCGATACGGCGGACGCCAATCTTCGCGGCGCCTTCGCGCAGTTCCGCGCTCAGGGCATTACCGAGGTGATCGTCGATTTCCGCTACAATGGCGGCGGGCTCGTACGGATCGCCGAACTGATGAACGATCTCCTGCTGGGCCGCCCGGCTTCAAGCGTTCAGGGCTACGTCGCTTTTCGGGCGTCGAAGTCCAGCCAGAACGAGACGGTCAACTTCGCGCCGCAGCCCCAGTCGATCAGCGGCATGAAGGTCGCTTTCATCGGCACCGGCAGCTCGGCGTCGGCAAGCGAACTCGTGATGAATGCGGCCTTGCCCTATCTCGGCGCCAATGCGGCGCTGATCGGCACCAACACGTACGGCAAGCCGGTCGGCCAGATCGCGCTCGATCGTGCCGCCTGTGACGATCGCCTGCGTGTCATCGCCTTCGCCACTCAGAATTCGGCGCGGCAGGGCGATTATTACACCGGCCTGGCGTCGAAGTTCCAATCGACCTGCCGGGCACCGGATGACCTCTCCCGGCCGCTCGGCGATCCGAACGAGGCCTCGACCCGCGCGGCGCTGGATTTCCTCGCCGGCCGGCCCTGCGCCATCGGCACGATCAGCGATGCGGGCGGCGGGATCGCCGGCGGGCCGGGCGAAAGCGGGCAGCGCGCAACCGCCCAGGTCCAGGCCCAGGACGGCTATGATCTGCTGACGCCGGACCGGCCGACCACGCCGCAGCGCGAGATCCCCGGCTTCTTCTAAGGGCGCGGGCCTTCCGGCCCGACGCGCTTATTCGTCGTCGTCGCCCTCGGCCTCGTTCGAGCCGGTATCGCCGGTCTCGTCGATGCTGCGGACGCTATATTCGCCCTGCAGCGAATGGAACACTTCCGCCGAATAGGAGCGGCCGTCGGTGGTGGTGAAGGTGATCCGGTAGATCGTTCCGGCGACAACCTGACGGGTGGCGCTGGTCACTTCCTCGACCGTGGCCTCGACCGATTCCGCGGCGAAGGCGGCAGCCGCCTGGACGCGCTCGTCCGAGACACTGACCGCACCGGCGCCACCCAGCACCGGCCGTTGCTTGGCTGTCGGCGCGTCATTCATATGCAGCGGTGCCCCGGCCGGCGCGGCGGTGGCCGCCATCAGCGAGCAGATCAAAGCGAGCATGGATTTTCCCCTCTCCAGGCGACCGCATGTCTGATCGATCGCGTGCCCCTTGTCGACTCCGGCAGGTGGCCACGCGCTGAACGTTCCGGTTCGGTAACGTTCAGCAAAAAGGGGCGCCCCGCAATTGCGAGGCGCCCCATCTTCCGATCCGACCGGGACTAGCGGATCGGGTGAATGCGAACGACGCGATTGGTGCGCACATTGATCTCGTAGACCTGGCGGCCGTCCGAGCGATATTGGATGTTGCCGCGGTCGCGATAGCCAAGCCTGGTCGCATTATAGAGCGAGCCACGCAGCTCGCGGGGGATGGTGTCGCCGACCCGCAGGCCGCGGCCGTAATTGCCGTAGCCATCGCCCCGACCATAATTGCCGTCGCCGCGGCCGTTCCAGTCATTGTCGTCCCAGCCATAGCGATTGCCCCAATTGGAGCCGCCGGCGCGCCGCACCTCCTGGCGCAGGGCAATCAGGCGCTGCTGAAGCGTCGCGCGCTCCTGCCGGTCGATGCCGTTGCGAGCATAGCGTTCCTGCAGCTGGCGCAGATCGCGCATCTGGTAGCGCAGGCGCCGCTGCTCGCTATTGCTGATCGCGCCGGCCTGCACGCCGGCATCGAGCCGGGCGTCGAGATTGTCGAGCTGCACCCCGATGCCCATGTCGCCGCGCGCGCCATAGCCCGGCTGCGCCGCGGCATCGGAGGCCAGGACAACGGCCGGGATTGCCGCCAAGGCGAGCAGGATTTTCTTCATGATAGACTCCTTCATATTCGCCCAACCCGATGTGCCGGCATAAACGGCCGGCGGGCGGCTTGTTTCCCGGTTGCCCCGGGGCCGCTGATCAATCGACGCGCGATCCCACCGGCGCGGGATCGCTCGCGGGGAAACTTTCGTCCGACGCCTGGTCGGTCGCGCTCCAGCTCTTCGGCGGGTCGCGCATCGCATCCGGCCCGGCCGAACGCGTCGCGCTGACATCGCTGGCAGCATATTGCTCGTCTTCACTCAACGCGGCGGCGCGCGGCTGCCGCTCGCTGTAACGGCGATAGGCACTGACCGCCATGTAACCGAGCGCGGCGGCGCCGATCGTCGCCAGGATGGACGTGGTGGTGCGATTGAGGCGCATTGGGAAAATCCCTGTTCTTTGGTCGTTTGGACGAGGAACATATGGAAACAGGTGCGGTTCCGCATCCGAAACTATATGCCAGCGCCCGAGGAGCCCTGCTTGCCGCATACCGAAACCCTCTCGCCCGTCATTCCGCAGGATCTGGAGGAAGATCTTCGCCGGCTGCTGACCAAGGCGAGCGAGCGCGGGATCATGCTGGCGACGGCGGAAAGCTGCACCGGCGGCATGCTGGCGTCGCTGCTGACCGACATTCCCGGCATCGCGCACAGTTTCGAGCGCGGCTTCGTGACCTATACGGACGAGGCGAAAGCGGAGATGCTCGGTGTCCCCGCAATTTTGCTCGCTGAGCGGGGCGCGGTGTCGCGGGAAGTCGCGGTGGCGATGGCGGAAGGGGCACTCGAACGGTCGCGCGCGAATATGGCGCTGGCCGTCACCGGATTTGCCGATAGTGGTGAGGAGCCGGGCCTGGTCCATTTCGCCTGCGCCCGCGCGGGCCGTATGACGCAGCATCGCGAAGAGCATTTCGGCGCGATCGGACGGGGTGCGACCAGGGTGGAATGTCTGCGCGTGGGCGTCGAGATGATGACGGAGATGCTGTGATGGCCAAAGGCCGCTTGCCGTTCGAAGCGATCCACCGCCACGGCTTCGTCCGGGTCGCGGCGGCGAGCCCCTGCGCTTCGTCCGGCGATGTCGCCTTCAATGTCGATCAGACGCTCGAACTGGCGCGCCAGGCGCAGGAGCGCGGCGTGGACCTTGCCGTCTTCCCCGAACTCAACCTTTCCTCCTACGCGATCGACGATCTGTTCCTGCAGGATGCGATGCTGGATGCGGTAGAGCAGGGCATTGCCCGGCTCGCCAAGGAAAGCGCGAAGCTCGATACCGTGCTGGTTGTCGGCGCGCCGCTGCGCCGCAATGGCCGGCTCTACAATACAGGCCTGGCGCTCTCGCGCGGGCGCATTCTGGGCGTCGTGCCGAAATGCTTCCTGCCCAATTATCGCGAATATTATGAGAAACGCTGGTTCGCTTCCGGCATCGGTACGGAGGGGCTGACGATCCAGGTCGCGGGCCAGGAAGTGCCGTTCGGCCCCGACCAGATCTTCGCCGCGGACGGGCTCGCCGACTTCGTCTTCCACATTGAATTGTGCGAGGATTATTGGGCGCCGCTGCCGCCTTCCACCCACGGCGCGATGGCCGGGGCCCTGATCCTCACCAACCTCAGCGCCTCCAACATCACCATCGGCAAAGCGGACGAGCGCAAACTCCTCTGCGCCGCGCAGGCCAGCCGCTGCCATGCGGCTTACGTTTATTCCGCTTCCGGGCCGGGCGAGAGCACGACCGATCTGGCGTGGGACGGGCAGGGCTCGATCTACGAGCTGGGCGAACTGCTCGCCGAGACCGGGCGCTTCGACCGTGGCAGCGAATTGGCGGTCGCCGATGTGGACGTGCAACGGCTCAGGCTCGAGCGGATGCGCAACGGCACGTTCAACGACAATGCCCGCGCCGCCGGCCATCCCGAGACGCGCTTTCGCCGGATCGCGTTCGAGCACAAGCCCGCGGGCCGCGATATCGGCTTCGAGCGGCCGGTGCGCCGCTTCCCTTACGTGCCCAATCGCCGCGAGCAGCTCGACCAGGATTGCTACGAGGCGTTCAACATCCAGGTGCAGGGCCTCGCCAAGCGCTTCCAGACCACCAACGGCAAGCATCTGGTGATCGGCGTCTCGGGCGGGCTGGATTCGACCCACGCGCTGATCGTCGCGGCGAAGACCTGCGATTGGCTCGGCCTGCCCCGCTCCACCATCCTGGGCTATACCATGCCCGGCTTCGCCACCGGCGAGACGACCAAGGGCAATGCCTGGGCGCTGATGCGCGCTTTGCGCATCGAGGGCGCGGAGATCGACATCCGGCCGGCCGCCACGCAGATGCTGAAGGACATGGGCCACCCGTTCGCGGACGGTGAGCCCGTCTACGACATTACTTTCGAGAATGTGCAGGCGGGCCTTCGCACCGATTATCTCTTCCGCCTCGCCAATCATCGCGGCGGCTTCGTGATCGGCACGGGCGATCTGTCGGAGGTGGCGCTGGGCTGGTCGACCTACGGCGTCGGCGACCAGATGAGCCATTATGGCGTCAATGCCGGCGTTCCGAAGACCCTGATCCAGTATCTCGTCCGCTGGGCGATCAAGTCGGAGCAGTTCAACAACGAGACCAATCTGGTCCTCGACGCCATTTTGCGGACCAAGATTTCGCCCGAGCTGATCCCGCCCGGCGAGGATGGCGCGATGCAGTCGACCGAGGACAGGATCGGCCCCTACGAGCTGCACGATTTCTTCCTGTTCCACATCCTGCGCCACGGCCTGCCGCCGTCCAAGGTCGCCTTCCTCGCCTGGCAGGCCTGGAAGGATGCGGATTCCGGCCTGTGGCCGTTCGATTTCCCGGAAGCACACAAGCGCGCCTACGACCTCGCCACCATCCGCAAATGGCTGGAGGTCTTCCTCTTCCGCTTCTTCCAGATCAGCCAGTTCAAGCGCTCGGCCATCCCCAATTCGCCGAAGGTCAGCGCCGGCGGCGCCTTGAGCCCCCGCGGCGACTGGCGCGCGCCCAGCGACGGCACGGCCGCGCCGTGGCTGGACGAGCTGAAGGCCGCGTTCGACGAATGACCGGCCGCGAGCGTTTTGAGCGGCTTCGGCTCGGCCTCGAGGACGCACGCGGCCTTCTCTCCCGACCCGGCAATATCTTTGCCGCTTCCAGTTGGGCTGGCTTTGTCGAAGCCGACCTGGAGTTGCTGACCATCCAAGCCAACCTGAAGAGCTGGCAACTGGGCGATGAGCCGCGTCTGCGCTCAATGTTTGGGGCAGGTGGCGATCTCTGGAGCATCGGCGAAGCCAGCGGCTGGGGCGCCGAGGCGAAGAAACTTTCATGGCGCTTTCGATACGATCTGAGCAATGCCGTGAATTCCGAGGAGCGACGGGAGGCGACGGAGACGGCATGGACCGTCGTGGCCAATGTGATCACCAGCGAGCGTGGCGGCCGCGATCCGACCTGTCGCTACACAGGTACGCCGGTCTTTCGCGCAGGTGCGAAAGTCTATTTCGGGCAGGTCTTCTGGGGCGCCGCCGTGGACAGCCACGTGATCGGGAGAGCCCGAAACAGCCGCAAGTTCGTCAATTGCGTGGTCGGCCTCGACCTGCTCGAGAATGTTCGACCCCAGCTCGTCTATGCTCCTTCGACCATCAGGCAGCTGATCGATCTGGATGCTTCCATTCTCGTCGATCGGGAGTCGGCGCAGGAGATGGCCGACTGCATTTCGCGCGCAATCGAGTGGGAAAGCATGTCGACCGAAGACCGCCAAGCTTCAACGGTCGATCGGACGATCTGAACTCGCCCCCCGGCTTGCCTGTCATGCCGGGATAAGGCACCAGCGCTTCGGGCCAATAACTGGCGGGCGCGATCCGCCGGACAGGGAGATCAATCGACATGCTCACGCGCTTTGCCGCCGCCACGCTCATTTTGTTGTCCACGACCGCCATCGCCAATGCCCAGCAGCGCGGTGGCAATCGCGGCGGCAGCGCGGAAACGCCGGCGTGGGACGTCAATGCGCCGCCGGGCGCCACCGTCCGTCAGGTGCGGATCGACACGGACGAAGGCACGTGGATGAATGTCGATGTCTCGCCGGACGGGCAGAGCGTCGCCTTCGATATGCTCGGCGACATCTATTTGATGGGCATCGCCGGCGGCACGCCGCGGCGGATCACGTCGGGCCTCGCTTATGACCAGCAGCCGCGTTTCTCGCCGGACGGTCGCCGCATCGCCTTCACCTCGGACCGCGCGGGCGGCGACAATATCTGGGTGATGAACGCGGACGGGACCGGCGCGCGCGCGATCACCAACGAGACCTTCACCCTGCTGAACGCTCCCGCCTGGAGCCCGGACGGCCGCTTCATCGCGGCGCGCAAGCATTTCACCACCCAGCGTTCGGCCGGCACCGGCGAGATCTGGCTGTATGATGTGAACGGCACGGGCGGCGGCCAGCAACTGATCGAGCGGCCCAATCCGCAGCATCAAAAGGAGCTTGGCGAGCCGGCCTTCGCGCCCGATGGCCGCTCCATCTATTTCACCCGCGACGCCTCGCCCGGCGGCACCTTCCAATATGCGCAGGATTCGAACGAAGGCGCGTTCCGCATCGAGCGCTACGACATCGACAGTGGCGAGCGCAGCACGGTCGCGGGGGGGGGGGGGGGGGCGGGGGGCGGCCCGCC